>JAIFMR010000171.1 GCA_020048255.1 Rhodoferax sp.
TCAAACACCTTGCCCAAGGTGCTGCGGATGAAATCCTGGGGCAGTTTGGCGCGGTTTTCGGCCCAATCGGTTTCCATGATGCCCAGGTTGGACTGGTCCATGGCCAGCAGAAAGCCGCTTTCTTGCCAGAAGTCTTTCACCGGATCCCACAATTTGTCGACTGGGCGGTTCACCACCAACCAGCGTTGTGTGCCAGCACGCTCAATGCGGACGTCACCCAACTCGGTGGTTGCCATAGGGGTGGCTTGCGTGGCAACTTGTCCCATTTGGTAGCTGGAGGCCGACACGGGTTCGCCTGGCAGCGCATAGCGACTGTCGCGTGTGAGTTGTGTCAGATCTGGGGGCACCTCAAGCGAGGGCGCTTTGGCTTTGCTCGCGCTTTGGTAGTCCACCTTGTCACTTTGCAGGCTTGAGCAGGCACCCAGCGACAAGGTCAGGCCAAGAAGGGCGAGTCTGGAGAAATTATTCACAAATATTCCTTAGGGGAAAAGTTCAGCCGGGCAAAAAAGAACTACAGCAGACCCGCAGCACGCAGGGCACCTTCAACAATGGCTTCGTTGGCCGGTGTCAGCTCGGTCATGGGCAGGCGCAATGTACCACCGCACAAATTCAAACGCGCAGCAGCCCACTTGACGGGGATGGGGTTGGCTTCAACAAACAGGTGTTTGTGCAAAGGCATCAGCTTGAACTGGATTTCCATGGCGCGCTTGACATCGCCGGCCATGGCGGCCCCACACAGTTCATGCATCAGGCGGGGTGCCACATTGGCTGTTACGCTGATGTTGCCCTGGCCGCCACACAGCATCAGGGCCACAGCCGTTGGATCGTCACCAGAGTACACAGCAAAACTCGTGGGCACTTCCCGAATCAGCCACTGGGCCCGGTCGATGTTGCCGGTGGCTTCCTTGATACCGACAATACCAGGCACTTCAGCCAGACGCAGCACGGTCTCGGTGCTCATGTCTGCCACCGAGCGGCCCGGCACGTTGTACAAAATCACGGGCAAGTCTACCGCCTCAGCAATCGCCTTGAAGTGTTGAAACTGGCCTTCCTGGGTTGGCTTGTTGTAGTAGGGCACCACCTGTAACTGGCAATCAGCCCCGACTTTCTTGGCAAACTTGGCCAGCTCAACCGCTTCGGCGGTGCAGTTGGAGCCACAGCCCGCCATGATGGGCGCGCGTCCTGCGGCTTGCTCCACAGACACCCGAATAATTTCACAATGCTCTTGCACACTCACTGTGGGTGATTCGCCGGTGGTTCCCACCACGCCGATACAGTCTGTGCCCTCAGCAATGTGCCAGTCGATCAGTTTGCGCAACGCTGGGTAATCCACGGCGCCGTCTGGCAGCATCGGCGTGACCAGGGCAACAATGCTGCCAGTGATTTGACGAAAAGGAGTTGTCATCGTGTGTGCGTGAATGAGATAAGCCCGCTATTTTAGCGAGAGTGGGTAGCGTGGTGGTACCCGGCTTTCCACGGGGTCTGTGGTCGGCGCGATAGCGGCAATGCGTTGTACAAAACGCTCTGGGTCGGGCAAAAAGCCGTTTTCATAAGCCACGATGTGCCAGCCATCGCAAGCCCGCAGCAATTCTTCAGGTCGCAACAAAAAATCGGATCGGGACGGCTTGCCGATGGTTTCGTTGCCCACTGCAAAGGTCTCGTACAGCAGCAAACCACCAGGGGCCACACTTTGCAGGATGACCGGAAATAAGGCCCGCCAAAGGTAGTTGGTGACCACCACCACATCGAAGGGGCGCGGCTTGGCAGCCTGAAGACCGTCTTGCATCAGCGGCCAAGGGCCGTTTTCGATGTCGGCCTGAATGCAGGTACCAAAGCAGCCAGCGGCTTGTACAGCCTCTGAAGATCGGTCAATACCGGTGACTTCTATCCCCAGGCTGGCAAACCAGGCCATGTGGCGACCCTGGCCACAGGCAATGTCGAGCATCTGACCCTGAGGCTTGGCCAGGTGCGACCAGCGCCGCACCCAGTCTGAGGGAGCGCCCGGCACATGGGCGTCGTTTGATGGCAGTTTCAAAAACACCCCCACACTTGATTGGCCAAGGTCATCAAAAATTCAGGTCGACCATAAAGGGCAAACACCCCAGCCAAGGCACCCGCCATGGTGATGAACAACAACAACTTGATGCCCGGTTTCATGACATCAGGACATTTGGGGCGAGGGTGCTCGCACGATAGCTGCTTCTTTGACGGGCAAATTCACCAGGGCGGCCATGACGCCCAGCGCAATGGCGATGTACCAGACCACGTCGTAGCTGCCGGTGCGGTCATACAACAATCCCCCCAGCCACACCCCCATGAAGGAGCCGCAACATGGACAAATGCGCCACACCAAAAATCTGGGCCACTGCGGCGTTGGTTGGCGGCACGGTCGACAGCCACAGCAGCCCCATGACCGCGGAAAAGACATAGACACTGCCGGGAGTCAGGGGGGCCAGCAAAAACACCGTGATGACCACCGACCGTGCCAAATAGATGAACGCCAGAATGTTTTTCTTTTGCATGCGCTGGCCCAACACCCCCGAGGCATAGGTGCCAAACACGTTAAACAGACCAATCAAGGCCAGCGAGTAACTGGCCACATGGGGCGACAGGCCTTGGTCTTTCAGGTAGCTGGGCATGTGCACGCCAATGAACACCACCTGAAAGCCACAGACGAAATAGCCCGCCATCAGCAACTGAAAACTGCGGTACCTGAATGCTTCTTGCAAAGCCTGCATGATGGATTGATCGCGGAAATGACCGGCCCCGTCTCTGAAGTGAGGTTCGCGCAGCCACCAGGCCAAGGGCATCATCAGCAGCGCGGCCAGTGCCAGAACCACCAGTGCCTGTTGCCAGCCCAGGCTGCTGATCAAGAAGCCTTCAGTTGGCACCATCAAGAATTGGCCAAACGACCCGGCCGCCGCCGCAATGCCCATGGCCCAAGAGCGTTTGTTGGCTGGCACGTTGCGGCCAATCACACCGTACACCACTGCATAGGTGGTACCGGCCTGCGCCAAGCCGATCAGCACCCCGGCAGTCAACGAAAAGAGCAGGGCGGTGCTGGCATAGGCCATGCCGAACAGTCCCAATGCGTACAAGGCCGAGCCCCCCAAAATCACACGAAAGGCACCAAACCGGTCTGCCAGCATGCCGGCAAAAATGCCAGAAAACCCCCACACCAGGTTCTGGATGGCAATGGCAAAAGCAAAGGTTTCACGGCTCCAGTTCTGGTCTTGTGTGATGGGCTGCAACCACAAGCCAAAACCGTGGCGTATGCCCATCGAGACCGTGACGATGGCCGCACCGCAGATCAAAATTTGTTGGATAGAGAGTTTGGGCGCGTGTTTTGACATCGCTGGAATATAGCGAATTGATGAGGTTGTTTCACTTGCGCGGTGTTCCGGCCGTGGCAGTGGGTCGAAACAACTGTTATTGCATCCAGTAAATCACCCGCCATTGACTACAATGCGCCGCTATGGCGACCAAACCCAATACCGAATATTCTGAAAATTCCATCCGCGTGCTCAAGGGACTCGAGCCTGTCAAGCAGCGTCCGGGCATGTACACCCGCACTGACAACCCGCTACATGTGATCCAGGAAGTGCTGGACAACGCCGCTGATGAATCGCTGGCCGGGCACGGCAAAAAAATCAAGGTGATCGTGCATGCCGATGGCTCCATCACCATCGAGGACGATGGCCGTGGCATTCCATTTGGCATGCACCCCGAAGAAAACGCGCCGGTCATCGAGCTGGTATTTACCCAGTTGCACGCCGGTGGCAAATTTGACAAGGGCAAGGGCGGTGCCTACAGCTTTTCGGGTGGGCTACATGGCGTGGGTGTGAGTGTGACGAACGCACTGGCGCAACGTCTGGAGGCCACCACTTACCGCGAAGGCAAGGTGGCGCGACTGGTGTTTTCAGGGGGTGATGTCATTGAATCCTTGACGATTCGCTCCGCCGCCGAGGGCGATCGCAAGTCCGGTACCACGGTGCGGGTCTGGCCGGACGGCAAGTATTTTGAGAGCCTGGTTTTCCCCATGGCGCAGTTGGCGCATTTGCTGCGCAGCAAGGCCGTGCTGATGCCCGGTGTCACGGTGACGCTGGTGCAGGAAAAAACCAAGGAGACGCAGACCTGGGTTTTCAAAGGCGGCTTGCGTGACTACCTGACACAAACACTCCCTGCCGAGCCCTTCATTCCGCTTTTTGAAGGCGAGGGGTTTGCCGATGCCCAACATGAGACCTTTGCGGATGGCGAAGGCGCATCCTGGTGTGTGGCGTTTACCGAAGATGGTCAACCGGTGCGAGAAAGTTATGTCAACCTGATTCCCACCAGTGCCGGTGGTACCCACGAGCTGGGCTTGCGCGACGGCTTGTTCAGTGCTGTCAAGAGTTTTATCGACATGCATTCCCTGCTGCCCAAGGGCGTCAAGCTGCTGCCCGAAGACGTGTTTGCCCGTGCCAGCTATGTGCTGTCCACCAAGGTGCTGGACCCGCAATTTCAGGGCCAGATCAAGGAGCGGCTCAACTCGCGGGATGCGTTGCGCCTGGTATCGGGTTTTGTGCGGCCAGCGCTGGAACTGTGGCTGAACCAGAACGTGGAATACGGCAAAAAGCTGGCCGAGATGACCATCAAGGCCGCCCAATCGCGCCAAAAGGCCGGCCAGAAGGTGGAAAAGCGCAAGGGCTCCGGCGTGGCGGTCTTGCCCGGCAAGCTCACCGATTGCGAAAGCCGCGATTTGGCCGAGAACGAAGTCTTTTTAGTGGAAGGCGATTCGGCCGGTGGCAGCGCCAAGATGGGCCGCAACAAAGAGAGCCAGGCGATTTTGCCCCTGCGTGGCAAGGTGCTCAACACCTGGGAGGTCGAGCGTGACCGCCTGTTTGCCAACAATGAAATTCACGACATTTCCGTGGCCATTGGCGTGGACCCGCATGGCCCCGACGACTCCCCCGATTTAAGTGGCCTGCGATACGGGAAAATTTGCATTTTGAGCGATGCCGATGTCGACGGTTCCCACATTCAGGTCTTGTTGCTCACGTTGTTTTTCAAACACTTTCCGAAACTGATCGATACCGGTCATGTGTTTGTGGCGCGGCCCCCGCTGTACCGTGTTGATGCACCAGCACGGGGTAAAAAACCGGCCTCCAAAGCCTACGCCTTGGATGAGGGTGAATTGACGGTTATTTTGGACAAGCTGCGCAAAGAGGGTGCGCGCGAGGGCGCCTGGACCATCAGCCGCTTCAAAGGCCTGGGTGAGATGAACGCTGAGCAACTGTGGGACACCACCCTGAACCCCGACACGCGCCGTTTGTTGCCGATTCAACTGGGTTCATCAGACTTTGCCGCGACGACGAGCTTGATGAGCAAACTGATGGGAAAGGGTGAGGCTGGGGCCCGGCGTGACTTGATGGAGCTTCATGGGGACTCGGTGGAGTTGGATGTTTAGTATTATTTTTATAGCTACTAGCGCATGATGCGTAAAGGCTACAAGCTGATTTCTTATATATTCGATTGCGGTTTTTGTCCCGCGCTCATGCCTTCTCGCTGCGCAGCGGCTGGGACGGAATTCCCCCTCATACTGGAGCACCACAAATCGGGGGAATTCCATCCCAACCACTGCTTGGACCTGCTGGT
>JAIFMR010000036.1 GCA_020048255.1 Rhodoferax sp.
CAAACAGGGGTTCCACGTTTTGCAACCAGCCGGCCCACAGCGCCCGCACGTCGGCCAACAAGGTCAAGGCCTGAGCCACCCGGTCTTCCAGGATCTCTGCCGCAGAAATATCACCGGCATCGTCCTGCTGGCCCAGCGGCAGCTGGCCCTGGGTGAAAAATTCCTGTAGAGCATCACACAGCACCAGCTTGTTGCGCAGGCTCAACTCGATGTTGATGCGCTCGATGCCGTCGGTGTACTCGGCCATGCGCGGCAGCGGAATCACCACGTCTTCGTTGATCTTGAAGGCGTTGGTGTGTTTGGAAATGGCCGCCGTGCGTTTGCGGTCGAGCCAGAACTTTTTGCGCGCCTCAGGGCTGATGGCCACAAAACCCTCACCGTGCCGCGAATTGGCAAGGCGCACGACTTCACTGGTGACCCGCGCCACATCGTCGGCGTCGTCGCCGGCAATGTCACCAAACAACACCATCTTGGGCACGCTGCTGCTGGAGCCCGCCGCCTGCGCGCCCTTTTTGGACTTGGTGGCGTAACCCACCGCCTTCAGATAACGGTCGTCCAGATGCTCCAGCCCAGCCAGCACCACGCCACTGCGCTTTTGCTCTGCAAACATGAAGTCTTTGATCTCGACAATGCTGGGGATTGCATCTTTGGCGTTGCCAAAAAACTCGAGACACACCGTGCGGGTGTGTTGAGGCATGCGGTGCACCACCCAGCGCGCGCTGGTGATCAGGCCGTCGCAGCCTTCTTTTTGAATGCCCGGCAAGCCGCTCAAAAACTTGTCGGTGACGTCCTTGCCCAGACCTTCCTTGCGGAAACTCTTTCCGGGTATGTCCAGTCTCTCGCTGCGAAGCTTTGTTTTCCCGTCAGCCTTGAAATACTGCAGTTCGAAACTAGCCATCTCCGCATCGTGAATCTTGCCCATGTTGTGGTGCAAGCGAGTCACTTCCAGCCACTCGGCCTGTGGCGTCACCATGCGCCAGCTGGCCAGGTTGTCCAGCGCGGTGCCCCACAGCACGGCTTTTTTGCCCCCGGCGTTCATGGCGATATTGCCACCAATGCAAGACGCCTCGGACGAGGTCGGATCCACAGCAAAAACAAAACCGGCACGCTCGGCCGCATGCGCCACGCGGTTGGTGACCACCCCGGCCTCACTCCAGACTGTGCCCACCTCGTGGTCCAGCCCCGGTAGCTTGACCATTTCGACCTCGGTCATGGCCTCGAGTTTTTCGGTGTTGATGACCACACTCTTCCAGGTCAACGGAATGGCGCCGCCGGTGTAACCGGTGCCACCGCCACGCGGAATAATGGTCAACCCCAAATCAATACATCCCTTCACCAAACCGGCCATCTCGGCTTCGGTATCGGGGGTCAGCACCACAAAAGGGTATTCGACACGCCAATCTGTCGCATCGGTCACATGGCTGACGCGGCTCAGCCCATCGAACTTGATGTTGTCTTTGGCCGTGAGCTTGACCAACAGACGCTGGGCTTTGCGCCGAAGCATGGCGGTTTCAACAAAATGTTCATCGAAGGCTTGCACCGCCTTGCCCGCCACCGCCAGCAACTGCCCCACCAAGCCATCACGGACGGGGTCAGACTGTGGATCGCGGCGCTTTTGGATTTCGGCCAGACGGTGCTGCAGCGCCTGCACCAGCAACACCCGGCGCTTGGGGTTGTCCAGCAGATCGTCCTGCAAATAGGGGTTGCGTTGCACCACCCAGATGTCACCCAGCACTTCGTACAGCATGCGCGCAGAGCGCCCCGTACGCCGCTCGTCGCGCAACTGGTTCAACCAACCCCAAGCGGGCGCACCCAGCAGGCGAATGACGATCTCGCGGTCTGAAAACGAGGTGTAGTTGTACGGAATTTCGCGGATGCGTTCTGACTCCTGCAAAGCAGGCGAGCCTGCAGGCAACAAGTGACGGAGCTCAATGGGTGCGTTCATGGGTCATGTGATGGCAGCCAAAACGACGTTTGGACACCCTGTCTAAGATGCCTTCTGGCTGGGCAAGCGATGTTACCGCAGCGCAGCATCACCCTACTGGGGGCGTGGCAAGCCGGCCGCCGCCCACATGAAAACCCTGATGCGCCACCGTGAAATAGTGCGTCTAATCAGGCCATGACCTCCAAAAATCACGCCAACGATGCCGCGACCCCTGCGCGCCAAGAAAGCCTCGCATGAAATTGATGCGTCCGCACGACCCTTTTTGGCCCTATCCGCAATGGATTGCGCACCGCGGGGCGGGCAAACTCGCCCCCGAAAACACCCTGGCCGCCTTCCGTGCGGGCGCTGCTTTGGGTTACCGCATGTTTGAATGTGATGTCAAACTCAGTGCCGAAGGTGTGCCATTTTTGCTGCACGACGACACGCTGGCGCGCACCACCAACGCGCACGTTGCGCTGGGTGCCGGCTTGAGCGACGTGGCCGGTGAGCACCCCTGGGGCACACTGGCCTTGCTGGATGCGGGCAGTTGGCACTCGCGGTCGTTTGCCGGTGAGCCGCTACCGACCTTCGAGGCGATTGCCCGCTACTGCGTGCACAACGAGTTTTTTTTAAACATTGAGATCAAGCCCACGCCTGGCACCGAGTATCACACGGGTCAAGTGGTAGCCCGACACGCCGCTCGTTTATGGCATGGAGCCGGCACGCCACCGTTGCTCAGCTCCTTTGACCTGTCTGCACTGGACGGCGCCCTACAGGCACAACCTGATTTGCCCCGCGCCCTGCTGCTGGAAACCCTGTGGGATGGCTGGCTGGACGCCGCCGTGCGGCTGGGTTGCGTCGCCGTCGTGTGTGACCATGTCTTGTGGGATGCATCCAACGTGGCCCAAGCCAGGAGCGCCGGATTGCGAACCTTGAGCTACACCGTCAACGATGAAACAGAGGCGCAACGACTGATCACACTGGGCACAGACGGCATCATCACCGACCGGGTTGACTTGTTTTCGCCGTCAAATCAGTGAGCGCCAGAGAATCTAACGCCCGCTTTGAGGCATCAGGTCGCCCGGCCACCTTTCAGCAAGAACCACTGGCAAGTGGCGCCCGACAGCACCAGGGCCAGATAGGTGAGCATCTTGCCGTCGCGCCCGAACACCACCAAGCCGACCAACAGCACCAGACAACCAAATGCAAAATGTATAGCAAACTGCCGAGACAGCGTCAGGGATACAGGCCTTTTTTTTATAAAGACGCTGACCGACAGTGGCATCAGCAAGGCGAGCCAGACAGCGGGTGCCAGGAAGTTGATGGCATGGTTCAACAGTGCCAAAAAACCCATCAGTGGACCGCCCTCAGCGAGAAAAAATGATTCAGATCAAAGCGCATGGATGCTGATTTTATAATGACGGTATGGCAGTCTGGGCTTTAGGCATCAATCACACGACCGCACCGCTCGATCTGCGCGGTCGGTTTGCGTTCGGGCGCCTTGACCCGCCAGCCCGAGGCCGCCCTGATTTCCACGTGCAACCGCACCGAAATCTATTGCGCTTGCGAACAACCGCAGTTGCAGCACACGCTGGACTGGCTGGCGCACAGCGGCGGTGTCTCCTCTGAGTTGCTGCGGGCGCACTCTTATGTTCTGCAAGATGGCATGGCAGCCCGTCACGCCTTTCGGGTGGCCAGTGGGCTGGACTCGATGGTGCTGGGCGAACCCCAAATTCTCGGGCAAATCAAAGACGCAGTGCGCGCCGCCGAAGCGGCCGGGTCCCTGGGCACCACGCTGAGCCAGCTGTTCCAGCGCTCGTTTGCGGTCGCCAAAGAGGTGCGCACGTCCACCGAGATTGGTGCGCACTCCATCAGCATGGCCGCCGCCGCGGTGCGCCTGGCCGGGCAATTGTTTGAAGACCTGGGTGAAGTCAAGGTGCTGTTTGTGGGCGCGGGCGAGATGATCGACCTGTGCGCGACCCACTTTGCCGCCAAAACCCCAAAAAGTATGGCGATTGCCAACCGGACCCTGTCACGCGGAGAAGAGCTGGCGAGCAAATTCGGTGCTGAGGTGATGCGTCTGGCAGATGTGCCTGACCGTCTCCACGAATTCGACGCGGTGGTCAGCTGCACTGCCAGCACGCTGCCCATCATCGGCCTGGGTTCGGTTGAGCGGGCCTTGAAGCGCCGCCGACGCCGCCCCATGTTCATGGTGGATCTGGCAGTGCCCCGTGACATTGAAATCGAAGTCAAAGCGCTGGAAGACGTTTACCTGTACACCGTGGACGACCTGGCAGGCGTGGTGCAGACGGCACAAGCCAGTCGACAAGCGGCCGTGGCCCAGGCTGAGGCCATTGTGGACGCCGGTGTGCAAAACTTTTTGCACTGGCTTGAGCAACGCAGCAGCGTTCCCTTGATTCAGCAACTCAACGCCCAGGCTGACGAATGGCGCACCACCGAGATCATGCGGGCGCGCAAGCTGCTGGCCAAGGGTGAAGATGTGGAGGCCGTGCTGGAAGCCCTGTCTCGCGGGCTGACGCAAAAGATGCTGCATGGCGCCATGGCCGAACTGCGCGCCGGCGACACGGCTGCCCGCGAGCGCGCCAGCACTGCGGTACAACACTTCTTTTTGCGCAAAGAACGTTAGCTGGTCCGACCTGCAATCGTCCTCAGAGCGCACTGAGGTGAAGGTCCGCCCGCTGCTGTTTCGGCTTTGGACCAGCCATTCAACCCAACATGCGTGGATCCCGGATCGAGTCCGGGATGACAACCCCAAAAAACCTGACTCGCCTGGACGCCATGAAACCCTTTCTCCGCCAACAACTCGCCCGCTACGCTGACCGCCTGGGTGAACTCGAGTTCTTGCTGTCCCGCCAGGACATCATGAGTGACATGGAGCAGTTTCTCAAGCTGTCGCGTGAACACACCGACGTGGCAGCCGTCGCAGGCCGCTGGGCGCGTTACCAACAGCGTGAAGCCGACATCACCGCCGCCACCGAATTGCTCAAAGACGCAACCGATGACGCCGACATGGCCCAAATGGCCCAGGAAGAACTCGACGCCGCCAGTGCCGAACTGCAGCAACTGGAGGCCGAGTTGCAACGCATGCTGCTGCCCAAAGACCCGGACGATGCGCGGCCCGCCTTTGTTGAAATCCGTGCCGGCACTGGAGGTGACGAGTCCGCCTTGTTTGCGGCGGACCTGGCGCGCATGTACCTGCGCTATTGCGACCGCAAGGGCTGGAAACACGAGATCATCAGCGAGTCGGCCAGTGAATTGGGTGGCTACAAGGAGTTGGTGCTGCGCATTGAAGGCGAGCAGGTGTACGGCGCACTGAAGTTTGAGTCGGGTGGCCACCGCGTGCAGCGCGTGCCGGTGACCGAAACCCAGGGCCGCAT
>JAIFMR010000226.1 GCA_020048255.1 Rhodoferax sp.
CGGGTTTTATCGAGCCACTCGCTGTCACTGCTGTACTGCGGTGCATAGTGCCGGCCGTTGGGTGCAGGTTTGCGCGACCACGATGGAACGTTTTCTGCCGTGTAGCGATGCACAAACGCTGCCAGTGCTTCCCGACGTAATGCGGGACTCAACTGGGGGCCATAGAGCATCTCGGCTTGTTCCATGACTTGGTTCATGCCTTGACCCCCCATTGCAGCGAATCGGGGTCCGGCATCAATGCCAGTGCCTCCTGGCGATGCTCGCGGTTCTGTTCGGTCTGTGCCGCTTGTGTGAGCACCTGCTGGTAATGGGCGAACGCTTTAAGCTGCTCCAACTCCACCAACCGGGCCAGTTCCGCGTCAATGACTTGGATGCCATCTTGCAATGCCCGTCGTCTGGCATGCAAGGCCCCCATGCGGACGGTGTCGAACACGGGCATGTGGCAATGCGTGACCTTGGGGTACAGCGGATGCTTCGGAAACAATCGGGAATAGAGGGTCGGTTTGCTGGCCATGGTGTGGGACTACTCCATGGACTCGCGGTCCAGTTCTTCCTCGAAGTCGATCGCGTACTGGGTGGCATCACTCAAATGGGCATCGCACCCCTGATCAATGGACAACACCAGCACCGCACCCTGCGGGTCGGTCAGTTCAACTTCGATGCTGGCTTCGCGTGATGCATGAATGGCATCCATCAATGCCACAGTCAGGGTGGGGGTCAGGCGAAAGCTTTGCGGCGCGCCATCCGTTGGTGCCAGTGGTTTTATGCGGTCTGTCTCTCTTCGGTTCATATGATTTGCTCCTGGGGGTGAGGTATGTACAAATCAGAGTATTCCTACAAAACACAGATTGCAAGTCAACTAGGGCATATTGATGAAATAAAATCAAAAAAAGACCGCACCCGTCAAAAACGGTATGCGGTCGGATGGGTGATCAGAATGTGGCTGCGAGAACCTACACGCCTAAACCAGTTCGTCAATGCTATAGGTCTGGACTTCCCCTTCGACCATTTTGTCCAACACTGCCTTGGCGGCTTCCACTTCTGTATTGTGAAGGTCAATCGCCCCTGAAACAAAGGGCCCCGCCAGCGCGTCTTGCTCCATCAAACGCAACAAAGGAACCTTCCCAATGATGTTCGCGTCGGTGGCATGTTCCCGCAACGCCGAGTTAATGGCTTCATGGTGCGACACATCAAACGACCTCCCCGACATCACCCATCGACCGTACAACTCCGCCAGGTCTGCGGCAAATTTGAACACCCGTGGCTTGTATATCTGGCGGGTTAACTGTTCATCGAACTTGTCGGGGAACAGCATCACGGAAATCGGATGCGCGGCAAAGGCGGCTCTCTGCACTGCGACATGCATCGCGGTGATGGACTCTCCATTTTCCGCAAGCACTTTGCCGCGTCCGCGTGCAGATACGAACTCCACCGCCAAAGGTGTCGATTCGACCGCTATACAGGCCAGTTCATTGAACGGACGCACCAAATATTTCAAGACGGTGCCATCGCGGCGCAGTGCGTTTTCAACGATGTTCTCAGAACGGGTAATCCAGCGTTGGCCCTTGCGGGGGCCGTTCTTGCCCATGTCGGTATGGGGCAGTGTTGTTAGCGTCGCGGCTTTGACTTCATCGCGTGCGTCATACACGTCTTCCACTTGAATGACATCGCTCTGCTCTTTGGCCAGTTCGGGTAGCGCAGGAAATGCATGGGCCGTGCCGGGCTCATAGCTGCGAATGACCTGCGGGGGCACATTGGAGAGGTACTGGGGGTCGGCTAACCAATAGGCACGCTCGGCATCCTCACGCCAGAGGAGCAGGGTGGCGGCATCAGTCTCGCCGGTGCGTTCTTTGACGGTATGGTATTTGGCCAAGATGCTCTTTCAAATAAAAATTCGATTCGCGCAAGTCTAATGCAAAACGCCAGTTATTAGAAGTCAAGAAGCTGCATTTTGTACTGAGCGATCACAAAACGGTTGCGCGTCGGATTTCCCGGCGTGTGGCAGGTGTCGGTGCATGACTGGGACCGGCGGTCAACACACGGGTATCGAGTCCGGCGATGCGGCAGTAGGCCAATAGAGCCCAGCAGGTGGCCAGTGCCAGGTTCTGTACGGTGGTTTTGGTGCGCGTTGAAAAGTGCATGTTGTCGTTCCTTCGCAAGCACAGGAACGAAACAGACACGCAAGCGACCCAACACCAGCGCCCAATGGATGCAATTCACTTCGACCCGAACTGCACACGGCGTGAACTGTCGGAACGATGGGCGGGCCATGTGCCGGGAAGAAGCACCGCGCGGGTGCCCTCCAAGAGAAAAGGACCCGCTCGGAGTCCATGTTCGGGGTCACCAACCGGGTGATGGGGAGTCATCGCAGTGAAGACGACCTACACCCGCATGGTGCAGCCGGATGCCGGGAAGTCTCCCAGAATCCGGCCCGCAGTGGGAGGGCTTTGGGTGGGCTCCTTCACCAAGGAATGATCTTTCGTTTCATCCCACGGATGATGCACCCGGTCATCCACTGGGTTTAAGCCACGGCGCGTATAGCGACGACGGGGCTTATAACCCCTTGAAAATAGAAACTCTTGGAAGTTTCTTATTCAAGTCTTAGAGCAACTTTCCCATCCCTTGGAAACCCGCACCAGCATTGGGTTTGCGGCTTTCTGCAAAATCCGTCATAGCGGCTTGATTTCCGTGGCAGCGGATGCCACCGCCGTGAAAGCGGCTTACGCAGCCGTTCCGACGACGATGACTACCTATGCCTGGATGGTGAAGACAGTAGCGTTGCTTTCCGCAGGGAACGCAACGCCTACCGGCTCGGACGTGTCAGTAAAGTCAAAACCGGCAGCTACTGCCATGGCATCCGTCATGGGCTCGGTATTGACATGGTGGTAGAAGGACTTCAACGCTTCCAGTGGACCGGTGCTCATCTGCATGTGGACATCAAACAGCTCCTTGCTGATGCCAAACCGCTTTTGCAATTGAGCCCAGCTTACGTTCACCGTCTTCCAGAAGATAGGTGGCAGGTTGATTTCAAGGTCAGAATTTTCGTCGACACCGGCGATTTCAAAATCAGATGAACTTGTACCACCGGCAGTCAGGTCGTATTCCAGCCCACGCGGCCCTGCCCGCAAACGCATGCCGATATACACCTCGTTCAAGCCATAGCTGTGCTCACCCGGAACTTCGGATTCATGTGGTGAACTCGGCTGCACCAGAAAGGACTCCAAGGCACTGAGTTTGGAGTGGGTCGCAGCACCAGCCACATACATCTGAGTCAGCAGCTCCAACTCAAGGGTACAAAAACATTCGACCACATCGTAATGGTCAACGGTCAGATCCCACGAATTATCAAAGTCTTCATCGTCACCGTCCTCATTCCATGCATTGTGCAAAGCGATCACTGAATCGGGGTCCAAATCCTTGCCGCTCCACGCCATGTACCGCCTTCTGGCTGCCAACATGGGATACAGGGCCTCCAGCGCATCCCAGAAATTGGCCGCTACTTCTTCCAGAGACTCCTGTGAAACATCCTCCAATTCAATCCGCTCACAAAACTGCATCGAAAAAGGTTTGCCCCCGTAGGACAGCCAAATTTTTGCATGCTGGTCGGTCTCACGGACTGAGGCTTTGAGGCCATAAGTTGCCAAATCCGCCAACTCATCCTCGTACTGCTCCCGGAACCACCGGTTGTACTTGCTGATCTTGCAGCTGTCGACCAGTTTTGGCTGAACAACACGAAGAGCATTACCCAGTTTGAAGTCCGCTGCCAGTGATTCAAGGTCCTTGCCACTGTCGAGCTGCAACTGAGCCATGCATGCCTTCAACACATCCAGCGGGTCATCCGAACACGATGCGTGTGCGTCGTACAGAGCCCGGTCGATATTGAACGCCTCCTTGACATCAGACCAGGAGAGAGTCAGATAACCTTCCTTGATTCCAGGCCAAAAGAATGCGATTCGGCCATCAAACCCACACCGCGTGCAATATTGGTAGATTTCCGGGCCTGGTTGATCTTTGTAAGCTGGAATAATTTTGAATCCCGTGCCATTGCATTCAATAGATAAAAACCAAATGCCTTCATTCAATGAGTGGCAATGACTGATTTGTGTCATTGGAGCAATCGGCGTTGAAGCTTGAGTCAGAAACGCAGCAAGCATGCTTTTTGGCGAATGACAAATTGTTGCCCCTGCGTACATTGCTTCCATCGCCTTCAAAGCCTCGGACGAGAATTCCAGGAAACAATCATGGCTGTTGTTCTCCGAAACCCAAAATCCATCAAATTCGGCATCAAAACCGACATCCTCAGGTCTGAGGCTTCCAAGACTGTTCATCAATGTCTCCAACGATGAATAATCAAGCTCTTCGCCACTCATTGCCATATAAGTATTGCGTAATTCAAGCATTGGATACAGACGAGGCAATGCAGCAAAGAAACGGGTTGCCAACACATCGATAGATTCATTCGAAAAGTTTTCCGATTCCATTTCGATGGCAAATTGCAAATTAAACTTCCAATTTCTAGAATCATCAGAATAGGTCAAACGAATCATTGCAGATTCATTGGTATGTTTAATAGTCGCTTTTAACTTGTATTTCTCAAGAACCCTCAATGATTCGGCATATTTTTTATGAAAATATTCGTTCGCCTTGTGAAATGTTGCCACTTTGTTAACTCCTTGTTATGAGTCGTAATTATACGCTTTATCATATAATTGTCAATAGACAATTGATATTTTATTCGAATATTTATTTCTAACATTCAATTATCTAAAAGCTGGAATTTATTCGGCACAAGCGGCGTGAATAGGTCGCTAACCATCGGTTACGGTTACGTTGGAAATGCGTGTCCACGGGCGGGCCTTGCGCGAGATGGTGGCGCACGCAGCGTGCCCCCAAAAGAAAAGGACCCGCTCGGAGTCCTTGTTCTGGGTGTCACCTCCACCAAGTGGCGGGTAGTGACCATGTCGTAGTGGTGGTGACCTATACCCGCACGGAGTAGCTGTATGCCGGGTAGTCGCCCACCTTGCCCGACCGCAGTCCGAAGAAGTCACCCAGTTTGAACCCCGATGATGCTGGTTTTGCGGCTGGCCCCGCTGACTGAGCCTCTGTGTAGCAGGCTTTGAGGGTTGCGAGGGGATCAACCTTGGGGCGAAGGCGTGACATGAACACGGACTTCGAAATACCAAAAGTCGTTTGGAGCTTCGCCCAGGTCATGGGCACGCCAGGCTTGTTGTTCCCAAACCATTTGAACAGCAAACGGAAGTTCTCCTGGGACCATGTAGCAACCTTGACGTCAGAGCCCGCGATTGGACCGTTGTACATCATTGCAACGCCAATGTCGTTGCCAGTCACATTGGTGCCTAGCAGCCACATGGAGCCCTTCAAACGGTAGATATGCAATCCCGCAGCCATGACTTGGACAAGGACGGATTCCCGTGTGAGGAAGGCTTTCACAAAGCTTTCGTGTGACTGAGAGATGGCAGCCCCCAAGTACATTTCTCGCATGATGGAGATTTCCCGAGTGTTGAACGGCACAATGAAATCAAGCTCTTCAACCACCATATCCCAATGCTCGCCATAGGCATTGGTGGAGTCTTCCGCCAAAGAATCACCGTCGAATTCAACGGGATGGCCCTTATCCCCCATTCCATCCCAGTGGGAATGAATGGAGACAAGAGAATGGATGGGCAGGTCCTTTCCGCTAGCGTCCAGGTAATTCTTGCGTTCTTTCAAAGCAGGATACAACTCAGGCAAAGTAGCAAAGAACGCATCTGCCAATTCGGCAAGAGTCGATTCATTCGCCTCATCACACCAAACAGATTTGCTAAATTTCAGAATAAATGGGACACCCTTCCAGAACATCACAATGGATGATTGATGACCATCGCTTTGAATGCTGGCATTCAGGTCCAATTTACTGAGATCACTCAACTGGGTCGCATAATTCTGCTGAAACCAATTGTCATTTTTATCCAATGTTGCCATGTTGTTGCTCCTTGTTATGAGTTCTAATTATACTCTTTATTATATAGAAGTCAATAGCATGCAATGGATTTATTCATGAATTTCAATATTTTTTATTCGATTTTCACGCCGACAAACTGACTTCATTTTTCAGCACGAAATACGCAACCGATAAAAAAGGACTCACAAGGAGTCCATTTTTTATTGAAAGATTGATTGACCATGTCGCCTTTGTTCTGGAGTCTTCTGGGAATACGTAGTATCAATGTGAATTCCCCATCTCTCCTTTTGAAGAGAATGATGAGCACCGAATTCCGAATCAGGATCATCGCCTCTTAAATCGTGATCTAATGATGGCAATGCCGCGAAGAATTTTGGACTGAATGCAGCGAGTTTTTCTGTTGACATACCTTCAACAGGCAACATTGCCCAAAGGATTCTCGAAAAAGGCTCATCTTTTTCTTGCTTCACTAAAAAATAAACGTCGGTCTCATCGCAGTGGATTTGAAACTTCAACTTTAGCTCATTGAACTTTCTCAATTGAATTGCGTACTTTTTTTGGAACCATCTGTCGTAATTTAGTAATTTTGCCATAGTGTTGCTCCTTGTTATGAATAAGGATTATATTCTCATTTATATATAAAGTCAATAGATACAGAAGCAATTTTACCGAATCTCATTGCAATTTTTGATGATTTTATTGATCATCAATCATTCATGGTTTAGAATGCATGTCCGCCAACCATTGGAATAAACATGACGACACCAGAGACGAAGTCAACCCTCGATGAATTACTTGAAGAGAAAAAGAAGATTGAAGATGCGCGCATAGCCAATTTTTTGGCGATAGAAAAGGCTCAACAAGCCTCAAAAGAAGAAGGCATTGTGCAAACCAAGGCCCTCATTGCCAAATACGGATTGACCCAAGCTGATTTGTTTGACTCAGCCGAGATGGAGACCACCGCAGCTGTCAAGTCCGCACGCAAGGAAAGAGACAAATCGCCTGTACCCAAGTTCCTTAACCCAGGGACAAAAGATAAATGGACAGGCATGGGGCGCAATCCTGGCTGGATGATAAAGGCAATAGAGGACGGTAAGAAGCAGGAAGATTTCTTGAATCCGAAGTGGTTGGAATTGAACGGTCCGATTGAAGATAAGAAAGAACCAGCCAAGTCCGTTGCGCCAGAACAAGCTGCTGCCTGATTTCCTGCAATGGCAGATCGACCGCCACGCAATCCATTTCTCCATCGTTTAAGGTGGCAGATTGAAGCAATGGAGGAGATTGAGGCTAAAAACATGTAGTTCGAATAAATAAATGTGTCTAAAGAGTTGGGGGACCGGCCACAATCCGCACAATCTCTTCAATTCGGAATTGTTTTTCGCCTTTTTTCCAGTTTTTATGGTGGCAGAGTGAAGCCCATGGAGGTGATTGAAGCTAAATCCATGTAGTTCAATAAAATAAAGAAGCTCTAGGAATTGGGGGAGAAGCCACAATCCCTTCAATCCGATCAAGGATTGCGATTCTGGCCACGTTATTCGGCGTAGCTTGCCCCCACCCACCATTCGTTCCAAGTCTTACAAGCCGAAGTCGCCGACGGCTTCTTTTTCCTTCTGGGATGCACGGGCTTGCTTTTCGGCCTGCATCTCGGCCTCCTCTTTGACTTCGGCCTCCTTGGCCGCTTGGGCTGCTTTTTTGGGATCGGCGGCAAGTTCGACTTTTTCCCACATGGCTTTAGACCAATCGAAGGCCGCCAACCGGTGTGGCTGAACGGGCTTGCATAGCGGAGTCAGTATCCTGGACAGGGTCAGGCGGATAAAGGGGTTCATGGCGCGGCTCCTATATTTCCACGTCGGGTGCCGCATTGATGTTGACCATTGCCATGCCGGGCATTTGCAGCTTGAATTGAAGAACTGAAGGCTCCATGGGACCGACTCCAAACTGGGGCGTCTCCACGATGGTCAGTACCTGCTTGGGGTTTGCAGGATCTGGGATGGTCATGTAGATCGGGGTGTCATCGCCTTTGGTCACAACATCGGACACGGTAAAGCTGGTGTAGGTCGCCGTGCTGGGTGGCGGCAGCCGCAGTCCCAAGGGGGTGTGCAGCAATATCGCGGGGGGACATTCGGCCAGGACCGCCATGTTGGGTCCATAGAAGAATGCGACGTACACCTTGCGATGCATGCCACGTGGCGGGGCGAAGAAGTAACCGATGCGCGTAATCGCTGCGGTTGTGGTGGGTGCTACTAGGTGCAAAGCCCGTGCCGGGTCAGACCAATCGGTATACCCCTCGACTACGTTCCACGGGGCGTATGAGAAAACGATGTTTCCCATCATCAGCATGGCGGGGTACTCCCCTTTGGGAAGTGGCAACTTGGCCAATTGGTCCCAGAAATGATGGTCCGGGAAGTAGTGGATTTTGTAAATGAGTTGGGTCATGGGGTGGTCCTTGTGGATGGGTGTTGGGATTGGTGTGGTGTCGGGGTTAAATGGTCCAGTCGGTCGTGCCCCATGTGGTGAGTTGGGTGACCATGCCGATGGAAAATTCCGGCCGCTTGCTTTGGAGCTTGCGAAGGATGCCTTCGTAATCGGCCACCATACGTTCCAGTGCAGCGATGGTGCGTGGCGGTGTTTGAGGGTCGCGTCGCGCCAGAGCCAGGGCCGTCAATGCACTGGTATGGGCATTGACAAGGTGGGTGTAATGCAGCTCAGCCGGTGGTGGAGTGTTGTCGCGTAACGCCAGATTCAGAATAACGCCGATCATGAGGTGATCCACCCACAAGAGAGGTGTAGGCCGTTGGGTTGGCGGTGGCGGAGCTGACGTTTGAGTTGGCGGGTCTGGGGCATCGTCTTTTCAGACTAGCGCGCCGGTGGGAATAGGTGCAAACATTCGGAGGCGAATGCATGGAATCAGGCAGCTCGAAACCAGGCACACCCATGATTCGCAAGGCTAGGAATTACACTGGTGCCATGAGCATCGAGTCGATTCCCAACTTCACGAAACCGGCGATGGCCTTATGGTCGCGCTTTTCATCCGAGCACAAGAAACTGTTGCTGGCCAATGTGTGGTGTGGTGCCTGCCGACATGAGGTCACCATCACCAACTTCACGGGTGCGGTGAAATCGGGGGACTTGCTGCTGGTCGGCAAATGTGCGGAATGCCATGGGGATGTGGCTTGGGTGATTGAGTCGGCGTGACGGTTCAAATACCGCAATCAAATTTGGAAACACGGCCTCACTCGTTTGTGCGATACTTTGTATCTCAAATAGGATACAAACCATGACCACTTCAACGATGGTTCACGTTCGTGTGGATGAACAAGTCAAGGCACAGGCGACCGAAACACTGGCCGCGATGGGGTTGACGGTGTCGGATGCGGTACGCGTGTTTTTGATGCGCGTGGTCGCCGACAAGCAAATGCCCTTTGCTATTAAGGCCCCTAACGCCGAAACCCGTACCGCCATGGCCGAGGCCGATGAGATTGCCCGCACACGCAGTGCCCGCTTCGCCAACGCCGCTGAACTGTTTAATGACCTCGAAAAGAACACCAGCAAGTAAACGCGCAGCACTACCTCGGGCGGTTGACTATGCCAAGTCTTTTTTAAAGGATTGGGAGCGCATTACAAGGGCGGGTCGGTACGACCTCAACCGGCTCAAGGAAGTGATGCTATTGCTGGTCGCAAATGATGGTCCACTCGGGCCAGAATGGCTCGACCACCCGTTAGGCGGCGATTGGGTCGGTCATCGGGAGTGTCATGTTGGCGGCGACTTTTTGCTTGCATACAAGCTTGATGACAGCACCAAGCATGGGCTGGTTATCTTTGTGCGAACCGGAACGCACGCCGATTTGTTCGAATAAGCGAGTGGGGCACCACCCATTGGGGGAAGCCGTCCCCTCCCCCAGCGATTTCCCATCGCCAGGGTCATTTGCACCGTCATCCCATGGATGGCATGCTTTGCTTCCCAAAAGGGAGTCACGGGCCATTACAGCCTCGTGGCGAATATCTCCATGGTCGGTTTCGTGCGACCGCCTGCGCGAGGTCGTGAAATCCGAGCCGCCCATGTCCGGGTGCATCACACCGTGAGCGTCCAAGCCCGATAGGCAGGTCTTGTCCAACTTCGGGTCGAATGCACCCATGGGATGCGACGTTGGTTTACTTGGCTCTGCTTTCGTGTACCACGGCGGCATGGTTTCGAGAAACGATGCCAATGGGGTGCTGGCGGGAATGGGTACAAAGATTCGAGGTGCCAACGCAGGGAATTTGGCTGAGGGAGGGTCACCGACCGGTAACCCGTTGCCTGAAAAAATGTTTTGCACACCACCGAAAACACGGCAAAGCGTGTGATTCAATTACCGGGGCAAATATTCTGTGATCCATAACAATTACCCAAGGAGACCCCGTGCCCAAGCCGACCATTGACGGAGGAATGGTTCATTACCTCGACACGTCCATTGCAGCTATCGAAAACCTTCGTCGTCGTTACACCTTTCGCGAAGACGATGATGATGACGATGAGAGTGTGGACAGGACCGGGTTTACCACCCCGGAACACTATCTCAAAGACTTGTTTCGCATGACACAGGCGTTTGCTCTGCGCAATGGACTGTTTGGTCGTGCCGAGTTTCACTCTGAACCCGTAATGGCATGGTTCAAGAAACACCAGGACATGGCTTTTCTTTGGGACCCCATCCACATCATGCCCTTCGTGGATTTGTTCCGCCATCAGTTCATTGCCACGACCTTTTTGATGCAACGGCCAGACCACTATGCGTTTGCATTGGAGACGATTGAGAAAGTGATATCCACCCCGGCCTGTGGTGAGCTGACAGATATTGAAGGCTACGACGATAACGATGCGTGGGCCGTCATGGAAGGAGCTCTGAAAGTCGGCGACTTTGCGTTGATTGAAAAAATGGGGTTTGCATGCGTGTCGCGCCAAGCATGCATCATCCTACTTCACACTCTGGTCGTAAGCCACCATTTGGATGCATTTCTGGGGCTAGATGGTGCAAAGTTGGACGATTCATTTTTGGTGAAGGTCATCACCCATCTGGTCAATTCCAATTCCACCAAAGACGGCCTTGGCGGGCGAGCCATGGTCATTGCCCTCCTGGGCTACACCATGGGTCTGGGTGAAGGTCGCACCATGGGAAAAGGCGTGAGTGAAGACTATTTCGTAACCCCTGAGATTGACGACTGGTGTCTTACCGCAGCATTTACGGGTCTTGATTTCGGCCTCAATTTAGGGCTCACCCAATATCTTTCCGAATACCCTTGCGCGGCTGACTTTGGAAAGCCGTCCGAAGAAGATTTTGCGAAGCTTATGGAGAAACTGTCCACCATGGTCAAGGGGAACGCATGACACCCTCCGAAGCCAAACTGCTCGGTTATCTCCACCAGTTGAAGGGCCACATCCAAACCATTCGCAACCAGTACAGCGACCCCGACACCATCCGCGAAGAGCAAGAGCTCGACACCAGTGGGATGTACGAGCCAACGAACCCGGAGCAGTACCTGAAACGCGTGTACCAGGTCACCATGGGATTTGCATTGGCCAACGGTCTGTACGGCCGTCCCGAGTTTCTAAGTGACCCCGTGATGTCCTTCTTTGAAAAAGAAAAGGGCATGGCTTTCCTGTGGGACCCTGAGAACATCACGCCGATGGTGGATGTGATCCGGCGCGAGTTCATCAGCCCTGTGTTTTCGCCCATGAAGCCCGCGCAACGACTTCCGTTTTCGCAACAGGTTTTGTTGACCATGCAGGGCAAAGCCAAACCGGCCCTTGCTTACTCGAATGAAGACATGGATGCCATTCGGTATGCGTTCACGCATGACCAATGGGAAACCGTCGAACGACTCGCCTACCCCAGTCTGGCACAAGCGGCTTTGCTGCTTCAATTCCAGATGCTGGTGAACAGTGAAAAGATGGGGCCATTCTTCGGGCAGGAGCACCTGGACGCTAGCCTATTTTCGTGTGTGTTTGTGCACACCATCGAGAATGATTTGGTGCACCAAGGCACTGCGGGCCGCGCTCTGGTGCATGCCCTGGCTGGATACAACATGATGAGTGCCAGTGGGATGCTGATCGGCAACTGCATTCAGGCGCCCGAGAGCTTTTGGAACCCTGTGACATCCGCCCAATGGTCAGAACAGGCGGGCTACGCCGTGGGCAACTTCGGCAAGGCCTTGGGGTTCAAGAAGAGAATGTCTCCACGGGGCAAGGACTATGTGCCCTCTTGATAGGCCATTGGCCACACGCGCATGAACCGGTCTGATTTGGTTGCGGAACTGGCCGCTCGGTTTGGTCAACTGACTCAGCAGGACACCGAGATGGCGGTGACCGCAATACTTGATGCCATGCATGAAACCTTGGGTCGAGGTCATCGCATCGAGATTCGGGGATTTGGCAGTTTCTCGGTCAAGCGCCAGGCCCCTCGTATGGGACGCAATCCACGAAGTGGTGAAAGCGTTGCCATTCCGGAAAAGCGTGTGACCTATTTCAAGCCGGGTAAGGCGCTGCGGGTGGATGTGAATGGCGGTGCAGGTAAGGGATGATGGTGGTGTACGTCGCGAGCGATGGCACTGGGTACTTCCTTGGTCATGGTGCAAAATGAAAGTCGGCTTCGGAGAAAAGTGACGTGCTC
>JAIFMR010000186.1 GCA_020048255.1 Rhodoferax sp.
ATCAAGCTTTACCGACGCAAAACCATTTCAGCGCGTTATTACTGCATTTTCAGCCAAGACAGATTTCAGGCGCGCAGCTGCATCCCGCAAGCCCTCTGCCGTCGCATCCCAGCCCAGGCACGCGTCGGTGATGGACACGCCGTAGCGCAGATCTTTGGGGTTGCCCAATTTTTGATTGCCTTCAAACAGATGGGACTCCAACATCACCCCCTTGATGGACTGATTGCCGTCCATGATCTGGCCCACCACATCTTTGAGCACCAGGCTTTGCAGCGCATGGTTTTTGCGTGAGTTGGCGTGGCTGCAGTCGACCACGATGTTGCAGGGCAGTTTGGCGGCCTTCAGCTCGGCTTCGGCTTGTGCGACCGAGACCGAGTCGTAATTTGGCACACTGCCACCGCGCAAAATCAAATGACCAAAGGCGTTGCCCCGGGTGTGCGTCAGGGCCACCTGACCCTCGCCATTGATACCTAAAAAGACGTGCGGTTGGGCGGCTGAAAGCATGGCATTGACAGCCACGTCCAGACTGCCATCGGTGCCATTCTTGAAGCCCACCGGGCTGGACAGGCCGCTGGCCATTTCACGGTGCGTCTGACTTTCGGTGGTGCGGGCGCCAATCGCGCTCCAGGCAATCAGGTCGCCCAGATACTGCGGCGTGATCGGATCCAGCGCCTCGGTGCCACAGGGCAGTCCCATGTGGTTCAAGTCCACGAGCAAGCGCCGGCCCACATGCAAACCCTCTTCGATGCGAAACGAGTCGTCCATGCGAGGGTCGTTGATCAAGCCCTTCCATCCGACCGTGGTGCGTGGTTTTTCAAAATAAACGCGCATCACGATGAACAGCTGCTCCCTCAGTTCATCAGCCAGTGCC
The DNA here is from genome assembly GCA_020048255.1 of Rhodoferax sp. Classification (GTDB taxonomy): domain Bacteria; phylum Pseudomonadota; class Gammaproteobacteria; order Burkholderiales; family Burkholderiaceae_C; genus Rhodoferax. Next base: position 872 of record JAIFMR010000186.1, read on the forward strand.
TTGAGTCGCTGTGCGTAGTCCATGGCTGCTGCAATGTCATGGATCGAGCAGGGCCCGACCACCACCAGCAGCCGGGGGTCGGTGCCGTTGAGGATGTGCGCGACAGTGGCGCGCGCGCTGCTCACGGTTTGCATGGCCAGGTCACTGGCCGGCACAGCGTCGTGCAGGGCACTGGGGGGCAGCAGGGTCTGCTGCGACAGCACGTTCAGGTTTTCAAAAGCGTTTGGAAAGGTCATGATGGACTCAAAAGAAAATGGGCTCTAGCGCTTATTTTATATGTGCTTATAGCTACTATAAAAATAGCAATTAATGTGATTCAGGCGTGCCAACGCTTGAGTGAAGTAGTGCGATTTCAACCCAGGCTTGCAGCCCGCCGTGGGGTCTCGGTGTCAGCGAGACTTGCCAGGCATTGGCCCGGGCCAGCTCTCGCACAATCGCCAGTCCCAAGCCTGATCCGCCTGTCAAGGGACTGCGGGAAGTCTCCAATCGGTGAAAGGGCTGGAACACGGCTTCAAGCTGGTCGGCCGCAATGCCTGGCCCACGATCCAGAACACCGATGCGCAAATGCTGGGGGTCCATGGTGCAGACCAGCTCAATCGGGCCATCGGGCGCATAACGCTGGGCGTTTTGCAGCAGGTTGCCGACCACGCGGCGCAGCGCCCCGGCCGCCACTGCGCATTGGCAAGGCGAACACACCAGCGTGATGCTGCGTTGTGGCGATGAAAAATCGTCCGCGAGCTGGGTCAAAAAAAGGAGCATGTCGGTGACGACGGCCGGCTCGTGCTCCAGCCCGCGTGCCAGGTCCAGCACATGACCAATCAGGCGGTTCATCTGGTCAATGTCGCGCTCCAGTCGGTTGATCAATTCCGGGCTGGGCTGGTCTTTCAGGATTTCGAGCGCCAGCCGCATGCGCGCCAGCGGGGTTCGCAGGTCATGTGAGACACCGGCCAGCAGCGTGGTGCGGGCGGTCATCAACTCACGAACTTGTAGCGCCATCAGGTTAAAGCGGCGACTCAAGGCTGCCATTTCTTTGGGGCCGGTTTCTGGTAGCAACATTGGGCTGCCGCCCTGACCAATCAGTGCGCTGGCCGCCTCAAGTTGCGCCAGGGGTTGGGTCAGGCGCCGCGCCAACCAGAACGCCACGCCCAGCGCAAACAGCAAGCCGAAGGCCAGCGCTGCGAAAAAAGCGGCTACAGGTTGGCTTTCAATGCGTGTGGCTGCCAGACCGACGGACAGGTGCTTGCCCCCGGTTGCCACTTCGGTCCAGTACCAGGTGCCGGTGTCTTGTTGCTCGCTGCTCAAGTGTTTTTTTTGACCTGTGCGCCGTTCCAACGCCCCTTCCAGCAGGTAAAAGTAGGGCGGGTGCCATTCATCCAGGGCTTGGCTGGGCGGGTCTGCACGCAAGGCCAGCGCATGATTCTTCAACAATTCTTCTTCAAAAGCAGGTCGGGTTTGCGGCGGTAACTCGGTCCAGGTCTGGGTGGCCAGCACCATCAGTCCGGCTAGGTCGTCTGCCGAGCGTCGGCCCAATGGCAGCAACACCCAAAAGGCAAACAGTCCCATCACCAGCAGCTCGATCAGGACGAAGGCTGCAGCCAGTAGCACGGTGTTTTGACGTGCCAGGCTGGGGGCGGTTTTCAAGGCTGGTCACCCCGCGGGTTGAACAGATACCCTTCGCCACGCACGGTGCGGATGTAGGTGGGGGCTGCCGGGTCGGCTTCAATCTTGCGTCGCAGGCGAGTGACCCGGTTGTCGATGCTGCGGTCAAACGGGTCACGTTCGTAGCCGAGCAGCATGTCCACCAGCGTGTCGCGCGACAGCACCCGGTTCGGGTGAGTCACCAGGGCGACCAGCAAGTCGTACTCCGCACTGGTCAATGCGACCTCGCGGCCATCGCGCAGCAAGCGGTGGCTCAGGGTGTCGAGTTGATAGGGGCCAAAGTGCGGCAAGGGCTCTGTTGCCGGCGGTTTGGGCTCGGGTTCTGACGCCCCGGGCGACCGGCGCAAGAGTGCACGAAGCCGGGCCAGCAACTCACGCGGCCCGAAGGGCTTGGCCAGGTAGTCATCGGCGCCCACCTCCAGTCCAATGACTCGGTCCAGTTCTTCACCGCGGGCCGATAACATCAGAATGGGCACCGATGACCTGGCCCGTAAGGCCCGCGTTAGCGCCAGGCCATCCACCCCAGGCAACATCAGGTCCATCACAATCGCATCAGGCATACCGTGATCAAGCTGTGCCCACATGGCAGCGCCATCGCCAGCGCTGCTCACCACAAAGCCATTGGTGCCCAGGTAGGTGCTCAATAACTCGCGCAGATCGGGGTCGTCGTCGACGACAAGAATTCGGGGGGAAGCTGGCGTGTTCATAGTGTTTGCATGGCAGTTTACGGCAAGCGCTGGGTCTTTGACAGGACAGACACCCGGCAATACGCTTGGCGACAAACAGATACACAACATGGCGTGGCTGACATGCTGACGCGACACCCTGGTTGCACCATACACCTACCCGGAAAACACACATCATGACCTCAGGCACTTTTTTCCCCTGATGGTGATAGTGATGGTAGTGGTGGCCGGGGCGGCGCAGGCCGTGGGTGCTAGTTGGTTTTTAAACTTTTCAGGAGTGTCATCATGAAATCATCAAATCTTTCCCTGGCCGTATTGGCCCTTATGCTGACTTTCGGCGCAGCAGCTTATGCCAAAGGTCCCATGAACGGGCAGGCTGGCAGCACAAGTGCGGGTCCAGGTGGGCAAAACAGAACCGGCAACCCCGGCGTGGGCACGGCAACGCGCACACAAATCCAGGATGGCACGCAATTGCAGGCAGAAGCGCAAATCCGAGCCCGTCTGCATACCATGAACACTGACAGCACATATGGAACTGGCTATGTAGGCGCTACCGGCGCGGGCATACCGCGTGGCATTCACACCCCCGGTACGGGGCTGACCACCACCGTTGACAGTGTAGTTGCCGAGTAAGGCGTACACCTCGCAAATGGATTGCCAGGAGGCTGTTCGATCCCCTGGCAGATTCTTTCCCGCATACAAGAAAGTAAAACGTGAATCAATTCGTAAAAACATGGGTGGTCGCCTGTACGGTAGCCTTGGCCCTGATGGGGTGTGGTGGTGGTGACAACGTCGGCACGGGATCCAATATCACGGGGCTTGAAACAAGCAATGCAGCGCTGATCGCCTCGCTGGCAACCTTGCCTGTCGAGACGATCAGCGCTGCAGAGCAAGAATCGTTAGCTTTCATGCGTGAAGAAGAAAAACTCGCACATGATGTGTACTTTCAATTGGACGGCCTGTGGCGCGGCTACACCAAAGTATTTGGCAACATTGCCAACAGCGAGGCCAGCCACACCGAGTTGGTAAGACAATTGTTGGTGCGTTACAGCTTGCCTGACCCCACGGCCACCCTGGCCGCCGGTGTGTTTCAGAACACGGCGCTGCAAACCCTGTACACCCAGTTGGTGGCGACAGGCTCGGTGTCTTTGGTGGATGGGCTCAAAGTGGGCGCAGCCATTGAAGAAATCGACATGATAGACATCAACAAAGCCCTGCTTGGCGTCGACAACCAAGACATCACGCTGGTCTACCAAAACCTGCTCAAGGGCTCCCGCAACCACTTGCGCTCCTTTGTTGGCAATCTAGCAAGTCAAGGGGTGACCTACGTGCCGCGGTACATGGCGCTTGCGGATTACCTGGCGATTGTCAACACACCCATGGAGCGCTGAGATGAAAGCAGCCACTTTCAAATATGGGCTCAGTGTGGTGGCTATTGCCTTTCCTGCCCTGACATGGGCACAGGCCACCGGGTCAGCGCCATTGCCACCGATATCAGCAAGTGCAGGGTTGCTCGCATCGGGACAGGTTAAGCTGACACTGCCAGAGCTGCAAGATCGACTTGTGTTGACGGTGCAGCAGCAGCTTTTGTGGACCGGATTTGAGTCACGAGTAGATGCCTATGTAGGTCTTTACTACCGAGAAAGACCGGTTCAACCCAGTCTGGATTTGGCTGCGACCCAGCAATTGGCTCAGTGGTTGGGCCAGCAGCAAAATCGGCTGGCTGCGCTTGAGGATGTGGAGGTGGCGGCCAAAGCCCTGTACGCCAGCCTAGATCCTGCACAGCAGCAAGTTGCCAATCAGTTCCTACTCGGCACCATACCTGGATTTTCACCTGTGATCAGTGGGTTGAGCACTGCGCAAGAACAGCGGTGCAAGCCGGGAGCGGGCCCAGGACGCGGCCGTGGCATGGGGTCTGGGGTATGAAGTTCATTATGAACAAGCTGGTTCTTGTCCCGGCGCTGACTGCGGCAGCCGGAGTTGGCTTTGCACAGGAGTTCGGTCGGGTGCTGTCAGCTACGCCCATCATTCAGCAAGTCGGCGTACCTCGCCAGGTTTGCACCGTCGAACAAGTGCAGGTGACACCGTCTCAATCGGGTGCCGGTGCGGCCATGGGCGCCATTGCCGGAGGTGCGTTGGCTCATGCGGCTACCCACGGTTCTGGTCAGGCAGCGGCGACCATGATTGGCATCATTGGAGGAGCTGTGATCGGCGACCGCATTGAAGGACCGGCGACCGCGCAAGTGCGAAATGTGCAGCGATGTGCGACCCAGACCATTTACGAAAATCGGACAGTGGCTTACAGCGTGGTTTATGAATATGCTGGCAAGCACTACGCCGTGCAAATGCCGCACGACCCCGGTCGGACCTTGCAGCTACAAGTGACGCCTGTGGGTTCTGCTGCACCTGCGGCGGCCTGGGACAACTTACGGGTGCAAGGTCAAGTCACTCCAACTCAGTCCGGGCAAGTACTCGTGGCGCAACAACCTGGCTACCCTTTATACGTTGTACAACCTGATTACCCACCTTTTTCCTTAAGCGTTGGCCTGGGTACTTGGAGTGGTTACCGTGGGCATGGCTATTGGCGCTGACGTTGTTGATGTTCGGGCTCATGCGGCCGGGATGGCTGCTGGGATTTTTGACAGGACTGACACCCGGCGATACGCTTGGCGACAAACAGATACACAAAGCAGCGTGGCTGACATACTGACGCGACACCCTGGCTGCACCATACACCTACCCGGAAAACAACCATCATGACCTTACGCACTCTTTTCCTGTCATTGCTGTTGGCGTCCACGGTGCCCTTCGCAGGCGCACAGACGTTGTCACGAGATAAAGATCAAGCATCCGCGCGGCCCTTGAACCTGTCGGTGCGCAAACAAACCGCACCGGTCGTGGATTCCGCGCTGATTCTTTTGGAAAAAGACGCGCTGGTCAAAAGCCAGGCGCAAGCGGACAGTGCCAGTCCTGTCAAGGACGACAGCACTGCAGTCGCCCTGCCTTACGGCTCGGGTTACGAGAGTCGCCAGCAGGGCAGCACGTCAGGCAGCAGTAACGGGGCCAGTGGTGGCCGCGGTGCTGGTGGCTCAGGTGGTGGCAGTGGTGGCGCAGGTGGTGGTGGCCGGGGCGGCGCAGGCCGTGGACGTTAGTTTTTCAACCTTTCAGGAGTGTCATCATGAAATCATCACAAATCATTTTTGCGGCTTTGACTACCTCGTTGCTGATGAGTGCTAGCGCGTTTGCGCGCGGCCCGGGTCAAGCACAGCAAGGTACAGCCGCCGGCACGGCAGCCCAATCCAGGTCAGGGTTTGCTGGTGCGGCAAGTACAGCGGGTACACGCACTGTAACGGCAACCCGCGCTCAGCTGCACACACCAGGCACAGGTTTGACAGATTCCAGCTTAGCGACTGGCCGTCCCACTACAGCAGGCGTGCCACGCGGCATTCACACCCCAGGCACGGGTTTGACAACGTCCACCACCGACAGCACGGCAGTTGTTGCCCAGTAGGCCACGTCACGCGCTCGTTCAACGCCGGGGCTGCTTGAGTCTCTGGCAGTTTCTTCAAATTATTTCAGAAAGCTTGGCGTGAAAAAATACAGAAAAACTTGGGCAGCAGCCTGCATCGTGACTTTTTCCCTGGTAGGTTGTGGCGGTGGTGGCAGTGATGCGGGCACCGGAGTCAACACCACCGGGATGGCTACCAGCAGTGCTGCGCTGATCTCGACACTGGTCACCTTGCCTATCGAGAGCCTGAGTGAGACCGAGCAGAACTCCCTGGTGTTCATGCGCGAAGAAGAAAAGCTGGCGCATGATGTGTACATCCAGATGGACGGTCTGTGGCGTGGTTACACCAAGGTGTTTGGCAACATTGCCAACAGCGAGGCCAGTCACACCGAATCAGTTAGGCAATTGTTGGTGCGCTACACGCTGCCAGACCCTGCAGCCACCTTGGGTGCCGGTGTGTTTTTGAACACCACATTGCAAAACCTGTACACCCAACTGGTGGCTACAGGCTCGGTGTCTTTGGTGGAGGGGCTCAAAGTGGGCGCGACCATTGAAGAGGTCGACATGATTGACCTGAACAAGGCACTGACAGAAGTCGACAACCAGGACATCACGCTGGTCTACCAAAACCTGCTCAAAGGCTCACGTAACCATTTGCGCGCGTTTGTGAATGCCTTGGCGGCTCAGGGCGTGGTGTATGTGCCGCAGTACATGGCGCTTGCGGATTACCTGGCGATTGTCAATGCGCCCATGGAGCGCTGACCCCTGACAGCCAGAGTCAACCACCTGGCCCGTTCAAGGCCATGTGGCCTCAGGCGTCAAACCGCACATCCGCTGCCGGCGTGACACGCGCCTGGCCCGCAAAGCTGCCCATGCTCGTCAAGACTTCGTTGTGGTGTGTTGAGATCTGTGCCGCTGTGAGGACCTTGTTGTCCAGGGTGCTGTGACCGTCTGCCACCAGGGTCACAGGGTAGCCTAAGGTCAGCGCGCGACGTGTGGTGGTGTCGACACAAAACTCGCTTTGCAGTCCACAAATCACCAGCTTGCTGATGTTTTTGGCCTGCAGCACGGCAAGCAGATCCGTGTTGTGAAACGAATCGGGCGTGGTCTTTCGGACGTAGCTGTCCTCTGGCCCGACTTGCAGGTCAGGGTCCAGTTTCCAGGCGTCAGACGCATAAGTCATGGGGCCACCCGGCTCTTCATGCTGGATCACGATGACCGGTGCTTTCGCCTGTCGGGCTGCAGCGATGACCTGGTTGATGCGATCGATGACCCGTTTGGCTTCAAAGGCGGCGTACTGACCTGAGCACAAGTCATTTTGGACATCAATGATGAGCAGCGCGGTGGTCATGCTTTGGACTCCTGGGATGTATTTTTTTGCAAAGCGGCATCCAGCACCTCAATCCAGTGGCGCACCGGCGTCGCTGTGCCACTTTGCAAGTGGGTAATGCAGCCAATGTTGGCCGACACAATCTGATCCGGTTTGTCAGGCCCAAAGGTGGTGTCCAGGTTGCTCAATTTGCGGTCTCTCAGCTGGTATGAGATCTCTGGGTTGAGCACGCTGTAGGTGCCCGCTGAACCGCAACACAGGTGCGACTCGCAACCGGTGATCTTGACGTTAAAGCCCAGTTCGCCCATGTATTTTTCAACACCTCCGCGCAGTTGCAGGCCGTGCTGCAGCGAGCACGGCGGATGAAAGGCGATCTTGCTTGCCTGCTTGGAGACCTGATGGCGCAAGCGTTGGCTCAGCTCGGGCAGCCATTCGCTGATGTCCTGTGTCAGTTCGCTGACGCGACTGGCCTTGTCTGCGTAGATCGGGTCATCCCGCAAGATATGGCCGTAGTCCTTGACGGTGACGCCGCAGCCCGAGGCGTTCATCACAATGCCTTCCACACCGCTCTGGGCGTCTTGGCCCTCAATGTAGGGCCACCAGGCATCAATGTTGGCACGCATCTGGGCCATGCCACCGTCCTGGTCATTCAGGTGAAACTTGACCGCACCACAGCAACCGGCCTTGGGTGCAATCACGCTCTGGATACCGGCGGCGTCGAGCACGCGGGCCGTGGCGCTGTTGATGTTCGGGCTCATGCTGGGCTGTACACAACCGGCCAGCATGAGCACCTTGCGGGTGTGTTCGCGGCTTGGCCAGGTTCCTGCATCCTGTTTGGCTGGCACTTTGTTTTTCAGGGCTGCAGGCAGCAACGGCCGCACCAGTTGGCCCAGTGCCATGGCCGGTGCAAATACCGGCGAGGGCAGGCCCTCCTTCAGTGCCCAGCGCACAGCGCGTTCGCTTGCTGGGCGTGGCACCTGGGCATCTACCAGCTTGCGACCAATGTCGAGCAAGTGGCCATATTGCACCCCACTGGGACAAGTGCTTTCGCAGTTGCGGCAAGTCAGGCAACGGTCCAGATGCTGCTGGGTCTTGCGTGTGGGGGTGACGCCCTCCAGGACTTGCTTCATGAGGTAAATGCGGCCGCGCGGGCCGTCCAGCTCGTCGCCCAGCAACTGGTAGGTGGGGCAGGTTGCCGTGCAAAAACCGCAATGCACACATTTGCGCAAAATGGCTTCGGCCTCCAGACCATCGGGGGTGCCCTGGTATTGGGCGCTCAGTTGGGTTTGCATGGGCTTTACAGGTGAGGGTACATGCGGCCGGGGTTGAAAATACCGGCCGGGTCAAACTCTGCCTTCAGGCGGCGGTGCACGCCCTCCAGCGCTGGGGTTAATGTGTCAAATCGGCCACTAGCGCCAGTGTGTTCTGCGGTATTAGTTATAAAAAGCGTAGCAGAACCACCGACTGCAGCTGCGGCCTTGCGCAGCTGAGTTTTGGCGCTCAGCGGTGCCCACAGCCAGCGTTGCCCGCCATGCCACTCCACCAATTGCGGCCAGGGCAGGTTCAATACCGGCGCGGTCGGCGGCACACTCAGGCGCCACAATGCCAGGGGCTCGCTGCCGCTGGCTGCACGGGGGGCAAAGAAGGGCAGACGCTGGTCCCGGCAGGCGGTCCAGTCAAGTCCGGCTTGGGCGTTGTCCATCACCTTGCCAGGGATGTCTTGCGTCATCTTCTCAAGGGCTGAATGGACAGCTGCCACAGCTCCGCGCAGCCGCACAAACAACAATTCGGGCGCGCCTGGGGTGGTGTCGTCACGCACCCAGCAGCTGGCGTTCAGGGGCAGGGGCTGCGCACCCCAGCGGTGCAGTTGATCCAGGGCGCGGGCTTGGTCCAGTTCAAATACCAGAGTGGCCTCGGCAGGCGCCACCGGCAGCACTTTCAACGACATCTCCGTCAGCAGACCCAGCGTGCCCAGGCTGCCCGCCAGCAGGCGCGACACGTCATAACCCGCCACATTTTTCATCACTTGGCCGCCAAAGGTCAGGTGCTCGGCCCGGCCGTTGATCAATTGCACACCGAGTACAAAGTCGCGCACGCCGCCCACACTGGCGCGTGCGGGGCCACTCAGGCCGGCCGCCACCATGCCGCCGCAAGTACCGCCGCCGCTGGTGCCAAAGCGGGGTGGCTCAAAAGCCAGGCACTGGCCTTTGTCGGCCAGCGTGGCCTCCAGCTCAGCCAGTGGTGTGCCGGCGCGCACCGTGACCACCAATTCGGTGGGTTCGTAGCTGACGATGCCGCGGTAGGGTGTGGTGTCGAGCACCTCACCGCGTGTTACTTCGCCATAAAAGTCTTTGCTGCCCTGGCCGCGAATGCGCAGTGGGGTCTGACTTGCCGCAGCAGCGCGGATTTGGTCGGTGAGGTGTTGCAGGACGGCTTGCATGGCGCTCAGTTCAATTTTGAAGTCGCCATGGTAGTGCCAAGCCCGCCTGGCTTGGTTGAATTTTTTGAAAACCTTGTGTTCTAAAAATTAGTCTTTGAAGAAATTCGCTGGCAGACCCGCCACCTCCACTTGCATGGACAGCACCGCGCCTGACAGGCTGAAAGCCGCCAGCTCGGATGCGCTGCGATGATGTTTTGCGCTGGTCACGTACAGCGTCTTCAGGTCTTCGCCACCAAAGCAGACCGCCGTGGGGCATTGCAGTGGTACCGGGATCTCGGCCAGCAAGCCGCCGTCGGGCGCGAATTGGCAGACCCGCCGTCCTTCAAACATGGCCACCCAATAATTGCCCTGGGAGTCCACCGCAGCGCCATCAGGGCGGCCGCGGTAGTAGCCGTTGTTGGCGTCCAGCGGGTCTGACATCCAGCCCTCCAGCTTGGGTCGGATGGTGGCAAAAACCGATTTTTTGCCCAGGGTGTTGCTGCCCAGATCGTATTCCCAGGTCCAGATCGTGTGGCTGGGCGTGTCGGTCCAGTACAGGGTTCGGTTGTCGGGGCTGAAGGCCAGACCATTGGCGGTGGTGAAGGCTTGGTCTTTGGGGCTGATCATGCGGGTGGCACGTGGTGTGCTGCCTGGGTCCGTCCCGCGGGCGTCAACACAATACAGCGCGGCATTGCCTTCGGTGCGGGTTTCATCCAGGGTGCCGACCCAGAACCGGCCCAGCGCATCACACTTGCCATCATTGGCGCGGTGGTAGGTGGGGTCGTAATCCAGCGTGGCCAGGCGTTGCAGCGGGCCACCCCATTCCGTGGCCCGAAACACCCCGTCGCGCAGGGCCATCACCAGGCCACCACCTTGTGCCGGTGCAATGCAGCCCGGCTCGGAAGGCACATCCCAGGCCTCGACTGTGCCCATATAGACGTTGGCCCGCAGAATTTGCTTGCCAGAAATATCCACCCAGTACAGCATTTGCTCCTGCGGGTGCCAAAACGGCGATTCGCCCAGGGCGTAAGTGGTTGGGGTAACGGTTTGCCAGTTCATGCGAGTTCCTTGGTAAGGTGGCGGTGTTGCAGCCGCCGGGGATCTTGGTCGGAACCTATCGTAGCGGGAAGCTCAAAAGCGCGTATTGACAGGGCACAAAAAAGGCTCCCCAAAACCTTGCGGTCTTGGGGAGCCAACTCTCAAGAAATCAATCAAAGCGGCTGTAGGCCCCGTGGCCTACAGCAACTGCCCGGCTTATCGGCCGTAAGCAGACTCACCGTGAGAGGTGATGTCCAGACCTTCGCGTTCAGACTCTTCCGAGGCGCGCAGACCGATGGTCAGATCGACAATCTTGTAGGCCACGAAGGACACGACGCCAGACCAGATCACGGTAGTCAACACGGCCTTGGCCTGGATCCAGACCTGAGAAGCGATAGAGTAGTCAGCAGAAGTCACCATGGTTGCTGTCACCCAGTCGGCAACGTAGCCAGGGCCACCCAGGGCGGGGCTGTTGAACACGCCAGTCAGCAGCGCACCCAGAATACCGCAGACGCCGTGGACACCGAACACGTCCAGCGAGTCGTCAGCACCGAGCAGCTTCTTCAGGCCGTTCACACCCCACAGGCCAGCAAAGCCGGACAGGAAGCCGATGATCAACGCGCCACCGATACCGACGTTACCGGCAGCTGGCGTGATCGCCACCAAACCTGCCACGCAACCAGAAGCAGCGCCCAACATCGAAGCCTTGCCACGCATCAGGGTCTCACCGATACACCAGGCCAACACCGCTGCCGCTGTGGCGCCAAAGGTATTGATGAAGGCCAAGGCCGCAAAACCGTTGGCTTCCAGGGCCGAACCTGCATTGAAACCGAACCAGCCCACCCACAGCAGCGATGCGCCAACCATGGTCAAAGTCAGGCTGTGAGGCGCCATGGACTCTTTGCCGTAACCAATCCGCTTGCCAACCATGTAGGCACCGATCAAACCAGCCACAGCAGCGTTGATGTGCACCACGGTACCGCCGGCAAAGTCCAGCGCACCAGTCTGCCAGACGT
>JAIFMR010000027.1 GCA_020048255.1 Rhodoferax sp.
TATGCCGCCATTCATGGCATCACGGTCAACATTGAAGATGCTTACAACAGCGAGGATGAATTCGATTTTTCGGGCACCCGTGTTTTTGACGCGCGCACGGGGTACCGTTCGCAATCGTTCTTGACCGTCCCCATGCGTGACCACGAAGGCAACATCATTGGGGTGCTGCAGCTGATCAACGCGCAAAAACCTGGCACGCGCGAGGTGCTGGCGTTCTCCCATGCTGACCAGCGCCTGGTCGAGTCACTGGCTTCGCAAGCGGCGATTGCGCTGAGCAACCGGATCTTGATGACACAACTTGAAACCCTGTTTGAGGCGTTCATCGGCTTGATCAACCTCGCCATTGACGAGAAGTCGCACTACACCGGTGGACATTGCCAGCGTGTGCCAGCCTTGACCATGATGCTGGCAGAAGCAGCAGATCGCACCCAGGATGGCCCGCTGGCAAGTTTTTGCATGACCGAAAAAGACCGCTACGAACTCAAAATAGCGGGTTTGTTGCATGACTGCGGCAAGATTACCACGCCGGTGCATGTGGTGGACAAGGCCACCAAGCTGCAAACGCTGTTTGACCGTGTCGGCCTGATCGACACCCGCTTTGAAGTGCTCAAACGTGACGCTGAAATCGCCGCCTTGCGCGAACAACTGGCCCTGCGCACCTGCGTCGATCCGGCCGCCGAGTCAGCCCTGCTGGCGCGTTCCAGCGCGGTGCAGACGGCGCTGGACCTCGACCGCGATTTTGTCCGGCGGGTCAATGTGGGTGGCGAGGCCATGACCGACAGTGACATTGCGCATGTGCGCGAAATTGGGCACGAGCGGGCATGGCGCAATGTGGATGGTGTTCAAACCGACTTTTTGTCGGCCGATGAGATCGACAACCTGTGTATCCGCAAAGGCACGCTGACCACAGCTGAGCGCGACGTGATCAATTACCACATCGTGGCCACCATCAAAATGCTGGAGAAGCTGCCCTGGCCCAAACACTTGCAGAACGTGGCCGAATATGCAGGTGGGCACCATGAACGTATGGATGGCAAGGGCTACCCCAAAGGACTCACGCGCGAACAAATGTCGGTGCAGGCGCGAATCATGGGCATTGCCGATATCTTTGAAGCCCTCACGGCATCGGACCGCCCCTACAAGCCCGGCATGAAATTGTCGCAAGCGATGGGTATCCTGGTCAAGATGAAAGCGGAGGGTCACATTGATCCGGACTTGTTTGATGTGTTTGTTCAGTCCAATATTGCGCAACGTTATGGTGAGCAATTTTTGAGCCCCGAGCAAATTGACGAGGTGCGCCAGGCAGCCTAGCAGCCGGCGCTGGTGTTGTCGGCAGGTCCACGGATAATCCGGGGATGACTCCTGAACGTTCCCCGTCTCCCACCCCATCTCATGCGCCATCTTCTGCCCCGTTTCTGGCGCGCCTATCACCGCGTGCCGTGGGCATCGCCGCAGCGGTGGTCACGGTTCTTATCTGGACCTCGTTCATTTTGATTGCTCGCGCCTCGGTGGGGTGCTGCGCTGATTTTGCTGCCTTGGGGCGCCTGGCTGGCTCGCCGTGACCGGGCGCGTGGCATTCACGGCGCTTCCTGGCTGGGCATTTCACCCCTGCCCATGCGCACCACCGTCACGGTGGGATTTTTTGGCGGACTGCTGTACGCCTTGTTGGCCTACAGCGGTTTTAAGTATGCACCGGCCTTGCATGCCTCGGTGTTGATGCCGGGAAGCTTGCCGCTGTGGACGGCGCTGCTGGCACTCTGGCTGTTGCGCGAGCGCATCACGCCGGCGCGCGCCATGGGCTTGGTGTTGATTGTGCTGGGTGATTTGCTGGTGGGAGGCTTAAGCCTGCTGCGCGCTTTTGACGGCGGTCAGGTCTGGCTGGGCGACGTGTTGTTCATGGTGGCAGCCATGTGCTGGGCCGGCTACAGCGTGCTGGCGCGTCACCACAAGCTCGACGCGGTGCGCGCCACGGCGGCCATCACCACCCTGGCTTTTGTGGCCTATGTGCCCGCCTACACCGCGCTGGTGCTGGGCGGGGTGCTGGATGGCCATGTGTTTACCGCACCGTGGCGCGATGTGCTGTTTCAGGCGGTGTTTCAGGGCTGGGGGTCGGTGGTGATCTCGGGCATTACCTTCACGCAGATGATCCGCCACTTTGGCCCGGTGCGCTCCACCATGATCACGGCGCTGGTTCCGGGCCTGTCGGCGCTGGGTGCGGTGTGGTTGCTGGGTGAGCCGCTGCACTGGAACCTGGCGGTGGGCCTGCTGCTGGTCACGGCCGGGATCTTGTTCGGGGTTCGCGCTGTTTCGTCAGGTAGTATGAAATTAGGAGCTGCTCGTGCAGCATAGACGGTGGCTAGAGGCCCATTTGGTCAATCAGCATTTGACAATGATGGCTGACCACGGCGTGAGGGGATGGCTATGAATCTGCTGGCTCTGGATACCAGCACCGAGTGGATGTCGGTGGCGGTTCAGCGGCGCGGTGTCGCCCTGCCATGGCAGGTCACGCAGACCGGTGGTGCGCAAAGCTCCACCCATTTGATCCCCCAGATTCAGGCTTTGATGGCGCAAGCCGAGCTGCAGTTTGAGCAGCTCGACGCGGTTGTCTTTGGTGCCGGTCCGGGGTCGTTTACGGGTTTGCGCACGGCTTGTTCGGTGGCGCAAGGCCTGGCCTTCGGAGCCGGGGTGCCGGTGCTTCCCGTGGATACCTTGATGGCCGTGGCTGAAGATGCGCGTGTGCAGCTGAGCGCGGCAGAGGGGGTGTCTGTGACCGCCTTGCTGGACGCCCGGATGGATGAGCTGTATGTAGCCTGCTACGAATTCAAGAGTGGACTGTGGAGCATGAATAAGGGCTATCGCCTGATCAAGCCTGAAGATTTGGGCTGGGAGGGTGCCGGTGTTCTGGCGGGCAATGTGTTTGATGCTTATGGTGCACGTTTGCCTGATGGCGCCGGCGTGCGTGTGCGGTCACTGCCCAGTGCCGGTGCGATGCTGCGCCTGGCACCGGCATTGATGCAGGCGGGCGCGGCGGTGCCAGCTGCGCTGGCGCTGCCCACCTATATTCGTGACAAGGTGGCGCAAACGACGCTGGAGCGTGCTGCGCTCAAAGCGGCGGTTGCATTGCAGTGACTTCCAAGCGATGAATGCCATGTTGCAAGCCCTTGAAGCGCGCTTTGAGCCCATGACCGAAGCCGCGCTGGACGCTGTTTTGGCCGTCGAGCAGCGCGCTTATGCCCATGCCTGGCAGCGACGCAACTTCATGGACTGTCTGGAAAGCGGTTATCAGGCCCAGATGCTGCTGGCGGGCGACACCCTGCTGGGTTACTTTGTGGCCATGAAGGGGTTTGAGGAAGTGCATTTGCTCAACATTGCCGTGGCGCCGGAATACCAACGCCAAGGTTGGGCGCAAGTCATGCTGGACGCGCTGACGCTGTGGACGCGCGGCCAGGGGCTGCAGTGGGTCTGGCTGGAGGCCCGCACCGGCAACACCCGGGCGATTCATGTCTATAAAGCCCATGGCTTTCGCACCGTGGGCAAGCGCAAGCAGTACTACCCGGCACCGGGCGGACTGCGCGAAGATGCGCTGGTGATGAGCCTCAAATTGCTGCCCGTGTAATGATGCGCTCCAGCAACCCGGCAGCTCGCTGGCCATCGGCCCATTCGGTGAGAATCACCCCATGAGTCTGGATCTCGATGACCGTCAACGCGCCATGCTGGCCGAAATGGATGTGCACGTCTGGTGGCCGCATACCCCGTCGGAGTCTGAACCCTCCGCCGCTGCGCTGGACCAGGTGGCCCCCCATGACCTGCAGGCCGACAGTGACCGTCAGAGTGCTACTGAAGAAGTAGCTGTAGGCACTCACGCCATAAGGGCTATAAACCTATTGGATGCTGAAGGCGCGGTAGCCGACGTGGTGCCGACCCAACGCGCCCGTTCGTCCGCTGTGCCACCTACAGTGCGGTCGACTGTGCCACGTGCCCCAATCGTAGCGGGCCCCTCGCCCACGGCCTTGGCACCCTTGCCAACAGGTATCGAGCAGATGGACTGGCCCACCTTGCGCGCCACGGTGGCCAGTTGCCAAGCCTGTGCCATGTGCCTGGGGCGCCGTGCGCCCGTGGTGTCGGCGCTGTCGAATGCGACGCGGGCCGACTGGCTGGTGCTGGGCGAGCCGCCGGACGACGCGCAAGAGCGCACCGGTGAGCCGTTTGTGGAAGACGCGGGGCTGTTGCTGGACAACATGCTCAAAGCCGTCGGCGTCAGGCGGCTGGTGTCCGACGGAGGTACGGACTCCGCAACGGACGTCCGGCCCGACCCGGCTAGCACCGCTTATTTGAGCCTGGTGCTCAAGTGTCGCCCGGCCTTACCCACGGCACCCGATGTCTCCGCCTTGGCTGCGTGCGCGCATTTCTTGCGCCGCGAGATTGCGCTGGTGCAACCCAAGGTGATTTTGGCGATGGGTCGCCTGGCCATGCAACTGCTGCTCAGTGAAGATCATCCGCAGGGCTTGAAGCTGCCGCTGGGTAAATTGCGCGGCCAGGTGTGGCATTACCAAGGTGTGCCGGTGGTGGTCACCTACCCGCCGGCCTACTTGTTGCGCACCGGCCAGGACAAGGCCCGTGCCTGGGAGGACCTGTGTCTGGCTCTGAATGTTGCGCAGGGTCGACCAGATCCGGGCGTTTGTAGGGGTCAATGTGGGTCATCAGATTGATCACCCGGTGGCGTTCCATGACGCGTTGCCGCGCCACCACGGCAATGTCGTGGCCTTGCTCGACGGTCAGGGTGGCCAGCACCTCCAGGTGGGCATCCACCACAATCATGTCGCCCATTTTGCGGGTGCGCACATCATGCACGCCACTGATGCCCGGGGTGTCGAGCAGGGTCTGACGAATGGCGCGCACCTCGGCATCGTCGACGGCGCGGTCCATCAGGTCGTGCATGGCGTCCCAGCCAAAGCTCCAGCCCATTTTGGTCACCATGAAGCCCACAATTGCCGCGGCAATCGGATCCAGAATCGGGTAACCCGCCAGGTTACCGATGATGCCGACCCCCACCACCAAAGAGGATGCAGCGTCAGACCGGGCATGCCAGGCGTTGGCCACCAGCATGCTGCTTTTGACCCGCTTGGCCACCGCCAGCATGTAGCGAAACAGCAGCTCTTTGGCAACGAGGGCACCTGCTGCCACCCACAGCGCCGCGATGTGCACGGTGGCGATCGCCTCTGGGGTTTGCAGTTTGGCCACCGCTGACCACAGCATGCCCAAGCCCACAGCCAACAGCAAAAGGCCCAGCACCAGAGAGGCGGCGGTTTCAAAGCGCTGATGGCCATAAGGGTGATCCTCGTCGGCGTCCTTCTGGCTGTGGTGATTGGCAAACAGCACCACAAAATCTGCGACCAGATCAGACAGGGAGTGAATCCCGTCGGCAATCAGGCCTTGGGATTTGGTCAGCACCCCGGCGATGATCTGGGCGGTGGTGAGAACCAGATTGACACCGACACTGACCCAGGTGCTGCGTGAGGCGGCGGCAGAGCGCTCGGCCGCTGAGAACGGGCTTTCTTCGGTGTCGTCGGAAAAGTCGTTTTGAATCATGGAAAAGCGGTGAACCCCGGACTTGAAAAATGTCGCCAGCCAGGCTTCAGCACGGCTTAGCAGCCGCGGTTCAGGCTTTCTACAATGCGGCCATGAAATTTTTAGACATGTTGCGTCAAGCCGAACGCCAAAACGGTTCCCTGTTGTGTGTGGGTCTGGACCCTGATCCCGCCAAATTTCCTGCAGAATACAAAAACCAATCCAGCAAAATTTACGATTTTTGCGCGGCCATCGTGGATGCCACGGCCGATTTGGCCATGGCCTTCAAGCCGCAAATTGCCTACTTTGCGGCACACCGGGCAGAAGCCCAGCTGGAGCAGCTGGTGGCACATATTCGCGCGGTGGCACCGCATGTACCGGTGATTCTGGATGCCAAACGCGGCGACATTGGCAGCACGGCAGAACAGTATGCCCTGGAGGCCTTTGAGCGCTATGGCGCGGATGCCGTCACGCTATCGCCTTTCATGGGTTTTGACTCGGTGCAGCCGTATTTGAAATACCACGACAAGGGGGCTTTTTTGCTGTGCCGCACCTCCAACCCGGGCGGTGACGATTTTCAGGCGCAGCGCTTGTCCAGTGTGCCGGGTGCGCCCTTGCTGTACGAGCACATTGCGCAGCTGGCCCAAGGCCCCTGGAACCTCAACGGCCAGTTGGGTTTGGTGGTGGGCGCCACCTACCCGGCCGAGATTGAGCGGGTGCGCAGTTTGGCGCCGACCTTGCCGCTGCTGATTCCTGGCGTGGGTGCGCAGGGCGGCGATGCACTGGCCACCGTCAAAGCCGGTTGGCGTGACAAAGGGCCCATCGTTGTGAATTCGTCGCGCGCCATTTTGTATGCGTCCGGTGGTGCTGACTTTGCCCAAGCTGCGCGGCGCGAGGCGCTGGCAACCCGTGAGGTCTTGCGTGCTGCCCAAGCAGCTTAAACCCCCGTCGGATCGGCGCGTGCCTCGAGCCGGGCTTTCAAAAACCCGCCCGTCCCATAGCGGGTAACCCGGCTGTAAAAGCGGCGTTTGAGACCCTGCACCATGGCCGAGTAGCTGTCGAGCAGCGCCGGCAAAATGGTAAAACTGTCGTAATTGACCACCACCGCCACGCGGTGTCCCAGCGGCTCCAGCAGTTCGGTTACCTGGGTCTCAATCGCGCTGATGTCCTGCGGGCTGTCGATGGACAAGCCTTCAAAATTGATGAACAGCAAGCGACGCTCAGCGTCCAACTCCAGCCGCTGCGCCAGGGGTGTGCTCAGCAAGCGCTCACGCAGCCCCATAGGCCCGGGCTGGAACAGGTCGGATTCCATGATGCGCAGGTGGCTGCTGATGCGCGGCACAAAGTCCATTTGCGCCAGCACGTCGCGCTGCAAATCCACGCCTGGGGCCAGTTCAATGATTTCCAGTTCGGGCTGTTGCACGCTGCCGGTCAAGCGCAGCACACAGCGCTCGGTCACGTACAACACCTGTTGGCCGCGCCGAAGGGCTTCGCGTGCGCTGAAGGTGCGGTGCTCTACCTGCTGCACAAACTTGCGCTGACTGCCCTCGGTGACAATGTGCAGCCGGCCGTTATCAATGTCGATTTGCGCATCACCCGCAGTGAACGTGCCCACAAACACGACTTTCTTAGCGTTCTGGCTGATGTTGATAAAACCACCCGCACCCGCCAGGCGCGTGCCAAATCGGCTGACGTTGAGGTTGCCTTCTGCATCGGCCTGGGCCAGACCCAGAAAAGCCACATCCAGGCCACCGCCGTCATAAAAGTCAAACTGGTTGGGCTGGTCGATGATGGCCTGTGCGTTCACGGCCGCGCCAAAGCTCATGCCCCCCGCTGGAATCCCGCCTATCACACCGGGCTCTGCGGTCAGGGTCAACAGGTCAAACACCTTTTCTTCCGCGACCACCGTGGCCACCCCTTCGGGCATGCCGATGCCCAAGTTGACCACGCTGTTGGGGCTGAGTTCGAGCGCGGCACGGCGGGCAATGACTTTGCGTTCGGTCAAGGCCATCGGCTCCATCCGATCCAGAGGCACACGAATTTCACCCGAGTAGGCCGGGTTGTAGCTTTCTGAAAAAGTTTGCATGTGGTAGGCCGGGTCGGTGGCGATCACCACGGCGTCCACCAGTACACCGGGCACTTTGACACTGCGCGGATGCAAGGTGTTGCGCTCAGCCAGTCGCTCCACTTGCGCAATCACAATGCCACCACTGTTGCGTGCAGCCATGGCAATGGCCAGGGCCTCCAATGTGAGTGCCTCTCGCTCCATGCTCAGGTTGCCATCCGGGTCTGCCGTGGTGGCGCGGATGATGCCCACCTGGATCGGGAAGGCCTTGTAAAACAGGTAGTCGCGTCCGTCGATGCTCATGCGGCGCACCAGGTCTTCGGTGGTGCAACTGTTGATCTTGCCGCCGCCATGCACGGCGAAACAGGTGGGTGATGACCCCCTGCGGCAGGTTGTAGGCCTCAATCTGGTTGTTGACGGCCAGCGCTTGCAGCGAAGGCACCAAGCCCCAGTGCCCGCCAATCACCCGGCGTACCAGGCCCAGGTGTCCAAAATGGTTGAGTCCGCGCTGCTGTCCATCGCCCTGGCCCGCTGCATAGACCAGTGTCAGGTTTTGCGGAGAGCCCAAGCCAGCATCGGCCTGGGTCTGCAAAAAGCGCTGCTCCAGCGCCACGGCAATTTCTTCGGCAAAACCAATACCGACAAAGCCACCGGTGGCCACGGTGTCGCCGTCGTGGATTAGGCGAACGGCTTCGGCGGCGCTGACCACCTTGTTGCGTCGGGCGCTATGGCTGTGCAGCTCATCCAGTCGGGTGTGCATGTCGGGCTCCTAAAAGAAGTCAACCTCATTGGCATCGTTGCCGACCTGCTCAGTCAATTCGCCCGAGGCGACCAAGGCACTGAAGCTGCAAACCTGGTTACGGCCGTGACCCTTGGCGTAGTAGACCGCCTGGTCGGCACGGTCAAAGGCACCGCTGGGAGTGTCGTTGTCGCGCAGTTCAGAAAACCCGGTGCTGACGGTGATGTGGCCCACTTGTGGAAAAGCGTGTTCCTCGATCTGGCGCCGGAATCGTTCCAGGGCGGCCAAGGCGTGTTCCTGATCGGCACAGCGCATCAGCACCACAAATTCTTCACCGCCAAAGCGGTACAACTGGTCGAGAAAGCGAAAGTTGGTGCGCATTTGCCGGGCCAGCAGCAGCAACACCTCGTCACCAATCAAGTGACCAAATTTGTCGTTGACGTGTTTGAAGTGGTCAATGTCGATCACCGCCAGCCAATAACTGCCCGGTGTCTGCTTGTCCCGGCGGTCGTGCACCAAGCCGTTGGCAGACTCGTCCTGGGTTTGCGCAGCGCGCAAAAAGGCGTTGTCAAAGGTCTTGCGGTTGAGCAGCTCGGTCAGCGAGTCGCGTTCGCCGTAATCGAGCAGACCTTGCAGGCTTTCAAACATGTGCAGCACGCTGTCGATCAGGTCCTCGGTATCGGCTGAAATGGGTGCGTCGGACTCGAGTTCCAACACACTGCAGACGCTGGCCTGGGTGTCTATGGGGAAAACGGTTGTGTAAGGGCCTTGGCCGGAGCGCATGACCGATTCGGTCACGACAGCGGCCACGCGCATGGGGAACTCGGACAGCGGGGGCAGCGTGCTGGCGTCAAACCAGAACGCGTCACGTGTGGGGGTGCTGTGCTGCGCGTCAAGCTGACCCAAGGTCACCCAATGCTGGTCGTCAGGCGGACCCACCGCACGCAGCAGCCGCACAGTGTGACAACGCCACAGGTCGCCGAGCCCCACCAATTTCACCAGCGCAAAGTCCATGGCCTGGCGGTCTCTGAGAGCACTCAGGGCGGACAGGTCGCGCAGCAGCTTTTTCATGATGCAAGTCTAACGCTCTGAAGGCTAGCGGTCTCATAGTAATCGCGCCAGATAACGCCCGGTGTGGCTGGCGGTA
>JAIFMR010000033.1 GCA_020048255.1 Rhodoferax sp.
GGGTTGATTTGCACCAGCATGATGTCGCGGCTGGTGCAGTCGTAAATCAGCGGGTGAATGGCCGGGTTGCCGGCGTAGCCACCGTCCCAATAATGATCACCGTCAATCTCAACCGCCTGAAACATCATGGGCAGGCAAGCCGAAGCCATGACCGCGTTGGCCGTCAGGCGTTTGCCAGAAAAAACCTCGGCCTTTCCGTCGCTGACCCGGGTAGCCACCACAAACACCTTGAGTTCCTTGAGCTGCGCCAGTCGCTCGAAATCAACCTGACGCTCGACAAAGTCCTTCAGCGGGTTGAGGTCCATCGGGTTGCTTTGATACGGTGACATGGACCCCGACCAGGCGCGCGCCATGGCGTCCGCCCAGGCCGCAGTGGGCGAATGCGGGCCACCGGCAAAACCAAACATCAGGTCAAACGGCGCGCGTTGGGCCTGACCGAGCGCGCCCATGGCCACAATGCCGTTCCAGAAATTGGCCAGTGACTCCCGTGCCGCCTCGCGCGCGTCGGCTTGCGGCTTGCCCAGGCATTGGGCAAAGCCGTGCGCCAGCGCGACGGCATTCATGGCACCCGCACTGGTGCCGCTGATGCCCTCAATGTCGATGCGCGGGTCTTGCAGCAGCACATCCAGCACGCCCCAGGTAAAGGCGCCGTGCGAGCCGCCCCCCTGCAGCCCCAGGTTGATGCGGTGGAGTGGGGTGCGGGACTTGATGCGGCGGTCGGGGAGGGTTGAGGTGTTCATGCGCCAAGCTTAGCAAACGACACTGACTTCAACCCTGCGTGTCCCGGACAAGTCAACTACGTGACATGGTCGCGCGCAGCGCCTCGTTGACCAAGCCCAGGCTCTCCGCCAGGTGGGCGCGGGTTTCTACAGTAAGGCCTGATTTGCCAGTGGCCTTGCGCAAATCTCGTTGCAGTCGGGTCGCATTCATGCGCACCAGGCTCAAGGCATCGGCGGGTAAGCTGGCCGAGCCTCGGGTCAGCAAGGACTGAATGCGTTTGAGGTGTTCGCGTTGCAGGTTGCGGCGCAGGCGGTCAATGTCCTTGCCACTTTTGAGCTCGCTCCAGATGCTGGACTGCAGCGTGTTGTAAACCTCATGCAGCGAGATGGCCTGGCGACGCTGGGACTCGGGCAGGTAGGCGGGCAAGTCCAGCAGGCGGTTGGCCGTGCTGGCGCTGAGCACCCGGTCCAAAGCCGTGAGCTGGATGCGGGACACCGTTGCTGTGATGTTGACCAAACCGCCACGGTCCCACTCGTTGTAATCCGGGGTCAGTGCTGACAACAGCTCCGGGCGGAACTTGAAGCTGGATTCACTGAACAGCCCGGACGCCATGAACTGCAAGGCCTCGCGCTGTTTGGCGGGTTCAACCGGTACAAAGCTGGTCCGGTTGCTGGTGCCGGGTAGGTCGCGCACCGTGTGCACCCCGCCCACGTACTTGCCCACCAGTTCGGCAGCGCGCTGAAGTTGCGAGAAACCAGCCATCAAGGAGCGACGTTGGCGCAGCGGGTCGTCACCAGCCACGGGTTTGCGGTCTTGCACGCGTGCCCACAGCTCTCGCGACAGTTGCAGTCTCTTTTTGTAATAAGCCAGCGGATCATTACCCAAGTCAAACCGATTGGCCAGGGGGTCCATGCCATCCTGGGGGCCAAAGCCGCCGGCGTCAGCATCATCGGCGTAGGCCAGTTCGGGCTCGGTGCTGCGCGATGCCATGCGTTGCAGTTCGGGCGCTGCATTCGCGGCATCCAAGGGCTTGTAAGCGTACTCAATGGCCCAGTAGTCGTAAGCGCCCAGTGTGGTGTTGTTGATGCTGGCCTGCGGCTCGCCACCCACGGCAATGTTGTAGGCGTTGTAGTCCATCACCGAATTGGAAATACCATTTTTCTCGGTAAAAGCTTTGTCCTGTAGCTGGGCCTGGGTGATGGTGGTGGAGGCCTTGAAGTTGTGCTTGAGCCCCAGTGTGTGCCCCACCTCATGCATGATGGTGTCTTTGATCACGGCCTGAACAAAGGCTTCGGCTTCTGGGCCGTCGGGCGCAATGTCTCCGCGCGCTTCCAGCAGGTCCATGGTGAAGTTCATTTCGCTCGCGGCCTCCTGGGCATAGTTGCATTGGGCCGGGTGTGACGCGTTGCCCGCTTTCCAGCCGCTGGTCAACTGCGCCAGCCTTTGCGTGCTGCTCATGCCAAGGTCTTCGACAATGAAGCGGCGCGACCCGCGGGCAAACACGTCGCTCATGCCGATGTCAGCATCCATGATCTCGCCGCTGCGCGGGTCGGTATGGCTGGGGCCAATGGCGAAGCCCACATCGGCCCCGACAAACCAGCGAATCGACGCATGACCGGCGTCCATGTTGTCCCATTGGCCATCATCGGGCTGCTGCTTGGCCACCACGGCATTTTTGAAGCCAATTTTTTCAAAGGCCTTGTTCCACTCCGTGATGCCGGCTGCTACGGACGCGCGGTACTTGGCTGGGATGTTTTTGTCCATCCAGTAAGTGATGGGTTTCACGGGTTCGGACAAGGCCGCAGCGGGGTCAAGTTTTTCCAGGCGCCAGCGTTGAACCCAGTGCACGCGCGGGTTGGCGGCTGTGTCGCTGCCCAGATCGGTGAACGACTCCGTGAAGTGTCCCAGGCGCGGGTCGGCAGGGCGCGTCGCCATCACGGTT
The DNA here is from genome assembly GCA_020048255.1 of Rhodoferax sp. Lineage (GTDB taxonomy): Bacteria > Pseudomonadota > Gammaproteobacteria > Burkholderiales > Burkholderiaceae_C > Rhodoferax. Next base: position 2,663 of record JAIFMR010000033.1, read on the forward strand.
TGCGGCAAGGCCGCCAAGCTGTAGACATACTCGACAAACAGACTGCGCGGGTCGGGTGTGGCCTGGGGCGGCGTGGGTGTGGGAACCGGTCCGGTGGGGGGCATCAAGGGCGGTGCTGGAATGCGCGGTGTCGCGAAGTGAATCCGTGCGGTCAAGGTGCTTAAATTGGCTTCTGTGCGACTGCCCTCGATGGACGAGTTGGCTTTGTCAACTGCAAACGGCAGGCGGTAAGCCCCTTCCAACCGAGTGCTGTAACCCGGGATATCGGACAACAAAAAGCTCGCGTCTACCAAAACGGATTGCCGTTGTGGGTGCGCCAGGCTGGCCTGCGCGCCCGAACCCAGCAAGCTGGGTGAAAAAGCCTGTTCGACAGCGCGAGCGGAACCCTCGCCAGACGTCGCCCGAAACTTGGTATTCAGGGCCAGCAGTTGCACCTGTTTACCCACCAGACGGAACTCACTCATCCAGTCCCCACCCATCTGGCTGGCGTACAGCCCGCGTTCACCGACCGACTTGGCGATATTGACCGTGAACAGAAACGGTTTGTTCAACATGGCCTGGGGGATCTCCAGCCAGACCTTGTCGTCCTTGCGCCAGATCGGGAACAGGCCGTCTTGCACTTTGGCGTCTTTGGTGACCTCGGCAAAGGGCTTGGGTGCCGTTGGGTCGGCAGCGGGTTTGGAGGCGGCACTTGCCGCGCTGGCAGGTGCTGACGCTTTGGTTGCCACCGGCGCTGAAGTCGGCGTGGCCGGAATGCCCGGCATCTGGGCGCAAGCGCTGACCCCCAGCAAGGTCGCTATCAGTAACGGAAGAAGCCGAAGTTGGAACGCATTGCAATGCTGCATGAGGAGTCTCAATTGGATGGTGAAATTTCTCAGCTCATGTGAGCTGGAAGGGGGTGAAACGGGCGCCGCGCTGTCCGCGTCAAGCCCGGCATGATAAGTTGACCTACACAAGGCTGCGCGGCGCAAGCGAAATGCCCCAAAAGTACCCATGGGCTCAGGCACTGATCAGTTTGATGTCCAACACCCGCTCGGTCAGCCAGACCAGCGCCACCGCCACGATCAGCAAGGAGCCACCCATGAAGATGCCCTGGCGGTAAAACCAGGTGTGGCGCAGGGCAAAAATGAAGGGCAAAAAGACGCCCACAATGACCAGTTGCCCCACTTCGACACCCAGGTTAAAGCCCACCAGGCTGAGCACCAGTGCGGTCTGGGGCAAGCCCAACTCTGCCAGCACGCTGGCAAAACCAAAGCCGTGAATCAGACCAAAGCCAAAGGCTGCCAGCCAGCGCCTGCGGCTGACCACCGGAAAGATGTTGTTAAGCGCCGCCAACACCACCGACACCGCAATCGCGGACTCGACCAGTCTGGAAGGCAGTTGCAGCACCTCCAGTGCGGCCAGTGACAGCGTGATGGAGTGGGCCACGGTAAACGAGGTCACCACCCACAGCACCTCGTGCAGGGCCTGGCCGAATCTCTGCACCCCGTGCCAGCCGTGCGGGTCGCGCACCAGCACCACTGGCAGCAGCAGCGAGAGCAGAAACAACACATGGTCGTAACCGATCCAGATATGCCAAATGCCCTGCACAAAAAACTCACCAAACTGGGTCCATTTGGATACTGCGGCGGGCGAGAAGCTCTGGCGTGCCGTGTCCGGGGCCATGACGGTGACATGCGTCAGGCCGTCCAGGTCCAGGCGCACCAAGCCCCGGTGCAAGGCGTCCACATCAAACAATAGCCGGTAGGACAGGCCCAGGTCGCCAGTGGCCCCCGGGCAGGCCCCGTGGAGCTGCAGCACCGCATAAGCCCCGTCGGTGTGGTTGTCGACCTGCATTTGCGTGACCTGCAAGGCGCAGGCGTCGCCCCGCGTCAGCGCCAAGGTAGGCAGTGCCCAGGCCACCACAGCCGCCTGCTGGGTGCGCAACTCACCCCAGGTGATCTCGCCGTTGCCATCGCTGTCAAGACCTATGGCAAAGTCGATGTCGCGCAGCGCAATATCCCACTGGCCGGTGATCTGCTTGCCTTGCACGTTCAGGGTCAGCAGACTGTCGCTGGCCTTGTGGGCCTGTGCTGCCAGCGGCAAGCACAGGGCCACGCACAAGCAGAGGGTTTGCCACAACCAGCGGGTCATCATGGCGTGCTCCGGGCTGGGTCGGCTTGCACCAGGGTTTGTGCGAGTCGACGGGTGCTTGCGTCTTCAAAACCGCTGCGGCGCAACCAGTCTTGCACTGGCTGGGCGGCAGCCGGGTTTTTAGCGGCCACAGCGGCTTCGAGCAGCACGCGGGCATCGCGTGGCTCGCGCTGCACCGCATAGTTTTGCTGGGCCAGCTGCAAGGCGCTTGTCGCATCGCCGCGCAAGCGCAACTCAAAGCGGGCCTCTTCGGCGCGGTGGGTGGTGTCGCCGCGCGCCCGTGCCGCGGCATAGCGGTCGGCCATCATGCGTTGGTGGCGAGCTGCCTCCGGCAGCTTGAGGCTCGTCTCAGCCTCGGTCAGACGCAACAGCAGGCTGTCGGAAGCTTCCCAGGAAGACAACAAGCGCACCACCTCGCTGGCTTGCCCTTGGTCCAGCAAAAAATCGCTCCAGGCGGCCAGCAAATACACGTCGTCTTGGCCCAGGCGCAAGGCTTCTCGGTAATGTTGCTGTGCCAAGGCGGTGTGCCCTTGCCAAGCGGCGACTTCACCCAGACGCGTCAACAGCCACAGGCGGTTGTTGGCGTCGATGCTCAGGCCCAGGGCGCTTTTCAGGGTGAGGTAGGCGGCATCGAGCTGGCCACCATAAGCCTGCGCCAGGCCGCGACAGCCACCCGCCAAGGTGTTGCGGCCCAGGCGCTGCAAGGCATCGCACTCGGTATGTGCCGCAGCGTAATCTGCCTGAACCAGAAAAATGGCACCGCGCCAGGCGTGAGCCACGGCATGGTCGGGGTCCTGTTGCAAGGCAGCAGCAAAGTCTTTGAGCCCGCCGGCAAAGTCATGTCGGTACTGGCGCAGCATGCCGCGCAGGGTGAGCAGGGCGGGGGTAGGTGCCGTAGTAAAGCGGTTCACCACCGCTTCTGCGTAGCCAATGTAGCGTGGGTCGCCCCGCGCCAGCGCCAGATCAAAATAGCGCTGCGCCAGGTTGGTGGCCAGCTCTGAATCTGCTGGGGCACGGTTCAGCGCTGCGCGCAAGTTGGCCAGCTCGCGGGCCGTGTTGTCACCCGCGCGCAGGGCCAGCGTTTCCAGCACGTCGGTGTCTGCTGTTGGTGTGCGCGGGACGGCTTGCACAGAAGGTGCCAAGGCCAGCAGCGCGAGAGCCAGCAAGCTAGGGGAAACCCTGAGCCTCGAAAAAACCTTCAATAAAAAATGAGTCATGAATGATGTACAGTGCCAACGCCCTATCAATCGGGGCAGTAATTTTTAAACAACTGGAGTTTACCGATGACCAAATTTTTCTCTGTTTTGATCGCCGCGACGTTTGCAACCGTTTCTTTCAGCGCCCTGGCTGGTTCGCATGGCGGTGCCATGACCGACAAGGAAAAGGCTGAGAAGATGGAAGCCTGCAAAAAGATGGATGAAAAGAAGGCTGACGACAAGATGAAGGCTGAGTGCAAAAAGATGATGGAAAAGAAGAGCTGATCGCAGTCACCTGCTGTCATCGACGCGGGCCTTTAGGCCCGCTTTTTTTTGTGCGCTCCCGCGTGCCGGTCAGGTTGGGCCTGTGCGAATGAGCGCCAAAGTTGTGAAAAGGGGTGGTACGCCACACAACAATGGTGCTACAGTGTTTTTCCATAGTTCAAAAAACAAGCGGGCAAGCGGACTCAAGGGAAGAAGAGAATGCCAAACGTGCGCGAGTGGTCCAGGTGGGTCGCAGGGGTACTGATCGGGGTGGTGGCCCTGCTGCTGTCTGCTTGTGAGCCCGCGCCGACAGAACGGCCGCTGCAGTACAGCACCGCGCCGGCGCCGGGTTCTGTGCCGGTTTACCGGTTTGCCGTGCACCCCCTGCACAACCCCCAAATGCTCAGTGCGGCTTATCAGCCCCTGATTGACCACCTCAACGCGCAACTCAAAGGCGCCCGACTCGAACTGGAAGCCTCCCGCGATTACCAGGCGTTTGAACAAAAATACGCCGCGCGCGAGCCGGCGTTTTTGCTCCCCAATCCCTGGCAGACCCTGCAAGCCATGAAAGTGGGCTACCACGTGCTGGCCATGGCAGGTGACGCACAGGATTTCAGGGGGATTTTCATCGTGCGCCGAAACAGCGACGTTCAAAAGCCCGGCGACCTCAAAGGCAAGGTGGTGAGCTACCCGTCTCACACGGCGCTGGCAGCGGCCATCATGCCGCAATATTTTTTGCACAAACAGGGCATCAACGTCAACCGTGACATCCAGAACGCCTATGTGGGCTCGCAAGAGTCGTCCATCATGAACGTCTATCTGGGTCAGTCGGTGGCGGGTGCCACCTGGCCGGTACCGTGGCGTTTGTTTCAGCATGACCACCCCCAAGAGGCTGCTGAACTCAAAGTGATGTGGGAAACCGAGCCCTTGGTCAACAACTCGGTGATGGCACGTGACGATGTGCCCACCGCGATTCGCGAGCAGATCCGCCAAGCCCTGCTGAACCTGGCCAAAACCCCCGAGGGTCCGCGCGTTCTGGCGGGCATGCAAACAGCCGGTTTTTACCCGGCAGATGACGCCCGTTATGGCGTCGTTTCAGATTATGTGAAACGCTTCGAACAAGAGGTGCGCCCGGTCGCACGCCGATGATGTTCAAGAAACTGCAGCGTTTTTTCACCGGTACCTTGCACCGCCAGCTCACCACCGGTATGGTGCTGACTGTGGTGTCGATGATGGCGTATTTTGTCTGGGACATGAACCGTTATCAAGCAGACGTGGCATTTCGGCAGCAGGCGGTCAAGGCGGTCGACATGGCCCGCAGTGCGGGGGTGACCAGTGCCATTTGGGTGGCCTCGCGCGACGTGAGCGGTCTTCATGAAATTGTTCAGGGCCTGTCGGCCTCGCCAGATGTGCGCCATGCTGTGGTGCTTGACACGCAGGGCCAGATTCTGGCCCACAACAACATGAGCCTGCGTGGCCAATTCATGACCGACCTGCCGACGCTGCCAGAGGCTAAGGTATTGCAAAACAATGTACAGCTGGTGGATGTCATCAGCCCGGTGGTTTTCAACGGCCGACCCATTGGCTGGGTGCGCCTGGGGCTGAGCGGTCAGTCGCTTGAAAACCAGCTATTTGAGTTGACACGCGGCAGCTTGCTGCACCTGCTGATGGTGTTGGCGATCAGCCTGGTGTTTGCCACCCTGGTCAGCCGCTACTTGACGCGCCGGCTGCATGACATCCAGCATGTCGCGCTGGCGGTGCAAGCCGGGCAAGCCGGACTGCGCGTTGCGGTCCATGGCGACGACGAGGCGGCCCAATTGGCGCGCCAGTTCAATGACATGCTCAACACCCTGGCGCAGCGTGATCAGGCCCTGAAAGACAGCGAGCTCTTCAAGGATGTCATTCTCGATTCGGTCGCTGCCGAGGTGGCGGTGATCGACCGGCAAGGGGTGATTCGGGCGGTGAACGAGCAGTGGCAGCGCTTTTCCCTGGACAACAGTGACAGGCCAGGCCAGCCGGCCAGTGGTACTGGTATTGGCATCAATTATCTGGACGTATGTCGCACGCAAGAGGCTGGCGATGACACTTATGCAACGCAAGCGCGTGACGGCATTCTGGCGGTGCTTGACGGGCGCATGTCGCGCTTTAGCCTGGTCTACCCCTGCCATTCACCAGAGCAGCAGCGCTGGTTCACGATGGTGGTGCGGACCCTGGGGTTGGGCCAGCACGGCGGTGCAGCCATCACCCATACTGACGTTAGCGCGGTGAAACAGGCGGAGCAATACGAAATGTTTCGCAGCCACATTCTGGAGATGATGGCGGGTGATGCAGCTTTGCCTGATTTGTTGCACGCCATGGTCAGTGGTGTGGAGTCGATGCATCCGGCCATGTTGTGCAGCGTCCTGCTGCTGTCGGACGACGGCCGGCATCTGGCACACGGTGCGGCGCCCAGCTTGCCGGATTTTTACAATGAGGCCATTGACGGTGCTGAAATCGGCCTGGGGCATGGCTCCTGCGGCACAGCGGCGTACACCGGCGAGCGGGTGATTGTGGAAGATGTGGCCTCGCACCCCTATTGGGTGAACTATCTGGATCTGGCTCAGCGCGCCGGATTAGGCGCCTGCTGGTCGCAACCGGTTTTTTCATCCACCGGGCAGGTTTTGGGTACGTTTGCCATTTACCACCGGCAAGCCCATTCACCTTCTGATTCTGACATTGCAATGATCATTGAGTCGGCGCGCCTGGCCAGCATTGCCATTGAACACAAACAAACCCAGGCGGCTTTGCGCGCCAGTGAAGACACGTTCCGCACCCTGTTTGAAACCGCGCCGGTAGGGGTGTTGTACCAAAATGCCGACGGGAAAATCACCGCGGCCAATCCGGCCGCACAACGCATTTTGGGTTTGACGCTGGACCAATTGCAGGGTCGCACGTCCATGGATCCGCGCTGGCGGGCAATTCATGAAGATGGCAGCGACTTCCCTGGCGATCAGCACCCGATCATGGTGGCACTGCGCACCGGAACGTCGGTGCACAACACCGTGATGGGGGTGTCTGTGCCCGATCGAGACATGGTCTGGATTCTCGTGAGCGCCACTCCCTTGTTCAAAAACGGCAAGGTGTCGCAGGCGTATGTGGTTTTTGAGGACATCACCGAGCGCCACCAGATGCAGCAGCAGGTGCGCCAACTGGCGTTTTACGACCCGCTGACCCAGCTGCCCAACCGCCGGCTGTTGACGGAGCACCTGAGCCAAGCCATGGTGGCATGCAAGCGCAACGGTACCTATGGCGCCATGATGTTTCTGGATTTGGACAATTTCAAGCCGCTGAATGACCAACATGGGCACGAAGCCGGTGACTTGTTGCTGGTGGAGGTGGCGCAACGTCTCAAAAATTGTGTGCGAGGCGTCGATACCGTGGCGCGCATCGGCGGCGACGAGTTTGTGGTGATGCTGACAGATTTGCATGTGGACGCCACCGAGTCCACCAGCCAGGCCCTGCATGTGGCCGAAAAAATCCGCGCCAGCCTGGCGCAGCCGTATCTGCTGACAGTCGGACCCCGTGCCGAGGCGAGCGCCCTCACGGTGGAACATCATTGCACCGCCAGCATCGGCGTGGCCCTGTTCTCGCAGCATGACACTCACCACGAGCGCATCTTGCAGCGTGCTGACGCCGCTATGTACCAGGCCAAAGACGAGGGCCGCAACCGGGTGAAATTGGGGCAGATGTCGCGTTGAGGTGTGTTGCTTGCTCTGTTTAGAAGAGCTACCTACGCTTTTAGGATAAGGGCTAGAGCTTGTTTTGTCATCAATGAACGAAATGGAGCTTGGGTTTGGCTCTTGGCCACTTTACCAATTGGCCTCGCGCTCGGGCGTGGCGCTGATCTTGTGAATGGAAATGTCGGCCCCGTCGTATTCCTCTTCCTGGCTCAGCCGCAAACCTAAGGTGGCCTTGAGCACGCCGTAAACCAGTGCACCGCCGGCCACCGCCCAAGCTACACCCATGGCGGTGCCGATCAATTGTGCGCCCAAGCTCACCCCACCCAAGCCCCCCAGCGCCTGGCTGCCAAAGAGACCGGCCGCAACACCACCCCAGGTGCCACACAGCCCGTGCAGTGGCCACACGCCCAACACGTCGTCAATCTTCCATTTGTTTTGTGTCAGGGTGAACATGGTCACGAACAGGGCGCCGGCTACACCACCCACGACCAGTGCACCCAGGGGGTGCATCAGATCCGAACCAGCACACACGGCGACCAGGCCCGCCAGTGGTCCGTTGTGCACAAAGCCGGGGTCGTTTTTGCCCAGCACCAAGGCCGCCAGCGTGCCGCCCACCATGGCCATGAGTGAGTTGACCGCCACCAGACCCGAGATCTTGTCCAGTGTTTGCGCACTCATCACGTTGAATCCAAACCAGCCCACCGTCAAAATCCAGGCGCCCAGGGCCAGAAACGGAATGCTGCTGGGGGGGTGAGCCGACATGCCGCCGTCTTTGCGGTAGCGGTTGGCGCGTGCGCCCAGCAACACCACGGCCGGCAAGGCAATCCAGCCGCCCACTGCGTGCACCACCACACTGCCGGCGAAGTCGTGAAACTCGGCACCAGTCAACTGTTTCAGCCAGGCTTGCACGCCAAAGTGCTGGTTCCAGGCGATACCTTCAAAAAATGGGTAGATGAAGCCTACGATAACTGCCGTGGCGATCAGCTGCGGCCAAAAGCGCGCACGTTCGGCAATGCCGCCGGAAATGATGGCTGGAATGGCGGCCGCAAAGGTCAGCAAAAAGAAGAACTTGACCAGGTCATAGCCGTTTTTGGCGGCCAGCTGCTCGGCACCCACGAAGAAATGCGTGCCGTACGCCACGCCATAGCCCACCACAAAATACACCACGGTCGATACCGAAAAATCTACCAAAATCTTCACCAGCGCGTTGACCTGGTTTTTGCGCCGCACCGTGCCCAGCTCCAGAAACGCAAAACCGGCGTGCATCGCCAGCACCATGATGCCGCCGAGCAGAATGAACAAAGCGTCTGCGCCCTGTTTTAGTGCTTCCATGAAAACCTCTTTGTCTAAATTGCTTTGTATTGGTGCGATTGATGCTTTGTTTTGCAAAACGCACCAAGTTAAAGCAAAAAATGCGCCAGATTGGGTTTGTGGCCTTTCAGCCTAAAATGCCCGCTGTCATTGGGGAGTAGCCTCCCTTCTTTATTGAGAGGGGCTTGCGTCAACAGACTTGGATGGCCCCACACGGCAACCATGGCGCAAGCAGGGTTCACGGATGTGAATTTTGGCGAGACCTTTGACTGCACAGCTCCGCTTATGGCCGGGGATGCTGGTGCAGTCATTGGTTTTTATATCCGGCCGGAGACCCTCATGGAAGCTTTTCTTGTTTCAACCGGCATCGTCGCTCTGGCAGAGATGGGCGACAAAACCCAACTCCTGGCCCTCATTCTTGCGGCCCGTTTTCGTCAACCCTGGCCCATCGTTTTAGGTATCTTTGTCGCCACCGTTGCCAACCATGCGCTTGCCGGTGCTTTGGGTGCGTGGGTGACCACGGTACTGGGGCCAGACGTGCTGCGCTGGGTGCTGGGTGCATCTTTCATTGCCATGGCCGTATGGATGTTGATACCCGACAAGATGGATGACGATGAGACCCCCGACAAACCACGTTTTGGCGTGTTCGGCACCACGGTAGTGGCGTTTTTTTTGGCCGAGATGGGTGACAAAACGCAGGTGGCCACCGTGATGCTGGCCGCCCAGTACCACGCCTATTACTGGGTGATTGCCGGTACCACTTTGGGCATGATGCTGGCCAATGCGCCGGTGGTGTGGCTGGGCGAGCGCATGACGCGCCTGGTGCCCCTGCGTGTGGTGCACATCGTGTCCGCACTGATATTTATGGGCTTGGGCCTGTGGGCCCTGGTGGGCGATTTTTGAGGGCGACAGGTTCAACAGCAAGCTCTTGGGTCGGGTTGATCAACTGTGTGCTGAGCTGTCGTGCCTGTCGATGGTCAGTAATGACCGGCAGACGATGTCACCTTCACTTTGCGGCTGCGTTGGTACACTCCCGACCGCGCCTGCTTGTTCGCAGCGCCGGCGCTTCAACTCCAGTGCGCCAGTTGCTTTTTTGCCTTCAAACCTTTGACCATGTTCGCCACACCTCAGTCCATGCACTTTGATGCGGCTTTGCCTTTGCAAAGCGGCGCCACGCTGCGTGCCTATGACCTGAGTTTTGAGACCTATGGCGAACTCA
>JAIFMR010000178.1 GCA_020048255.1 Rhodoferax sp.
AGGTCACCGGCAGCCAGTGGCTCTGGCAATATGAGTTCCCGGCCGAAGGTGTCAGTTTTGTGAGTCGCCTGACTACGCCGCGTGATCAGATCGACAGTGGTGCCGCCAAGAACCCAAACTATCTGCTGGAGGTGGACAACCCCCTGGTGCTGCCTGTGGGCAAAAAAGTTCGCTTCATTACCACCTCCAACGATGTGATTCACAGCTGGTGGGTGCCCGCCTTTGGTGTCAAGCGCGATGCGGTGCCAGGGTTCTTGCGTGAATTCTGGGCCACGGTTGAAAAAACCGGAACCTACCGCGGTCAATGTTCAGAGTTGTGCGGCAAAGAGCATGGCTTTATGCCTGTGGTGGTGAATGTGGTTACCCAGGAAGAATTTGCCAAGTGGCTGGCCAGCAAAAAGGCGCCAGCTGCACCCGCGGCAGCCGCCGTGGCAGAGGCCAAGACGGCTGTTGTAGCCAAAGCGGCTCCGTAAGCCGAAGCAATGCGGTCATAGTTTTAGAAATCCAGTAGAAGGAGTTGGTAATGGCACACGATATGGCGCATGGTTTGCCGGGGGCAGATTCGCACGGTGGGCACTATTCAGGTGGTTTTGTGCGGTGGCTTGAAACCACCAATCACAAAGACATCGGCATCATGTACCTGATCTTCGGGTTTGTGATGTTGTTTTTGGGCGGAGCCATGATCTTGGCAGTTCGTGCTGAACTGTTTCAGCCTGGTCTGCAGTTGATGCAGCCCGAGTTTTTTAACCAACTCATTACGCTGCATGGTCTGGTGATGGTGTTCGGTTTTGCCATGCCGGTGGCCACCGGTCTGGCCAACTACATGTTGCCAATGGTGCTGGGTGCGCCAGACATGGCGCTGCCACGGCTGAACAACTGGGGTTTCTGGATTTTGCCGCCCGCTGCCATCATGCTGACGCTGCCGTTTTTTCTGGGCATGTTGGGCGTTGGCCCAGGTGGTGTAGACACCGGCTGGACCATGTATGCACCGTTGTCCATTCAGAGCGGTTGGGGCATGGACTTTGCCATTTTTGCCATTCACATGCTGGGTGTGTCGTCCATTTTGGGTTCCATCAACGTGATTGTGACCATCATGAACATGCGCGCGCCTGGCATGACCCTGATGAAAATGCCGCTGTTCGCCCATGGCTTTTTGATGACTGCTGTGCTCTTAATCACCATCATGCCGGTGTTCGCTGGTGGTGTGACCATGGTGCTGATGGATCGGCACTTTGACACCCATTTCTTCAATGCGGCAGGTGGCGGCGACCCCGTGCTGTGGCAACACATTTTCTGGTTCATGGGTCATCCTGAGGTGTATGTGTTGCTGCTGCCCATTGCTGGCGCCATTCCGCATGTGTTGGAAGCCTTCACACGCAAGCCCACTTACGGATACAAAGCGCAGGTATATTCCTTCTGGGCGATTGCGGGTCTGGGTCTGATTGTTTGGGCGCACCACATGTTCACCAGCGGCATGTCGATTGCCAGCCAGATCTACTTCATGTACATCACCATGGCCATTTCGTTCCCGCTGGCTGTGTTGTTCTTTTGCTGGATTGCTTCGGTCTGGAAGGGTTCCATGACCTTTGAGACCCCCATGCTGTTTGCCTTGGGCTTTCTGGTGCTGTTTGGCTGGGGTGGTCTGACCGGCTTGGCTCTGTCCGACGCGGCGGCTGATCCCCAGTATCACAATGCCTACTTTTTGGTGGCGCATTTTCACTACGCTTTTTACCCCTCTGCGGTGATGGGTGCCATGGCAGCTATTTATTACTGGCTGCCCAAGTGGACCGGCCACATGCTGGACGAAACCTTGGGTAAATGGCACTTCTGGGTGGCTGTGATTGGTTTCAACATCACTTTTATTCCCCAGTTCTTCGTCGGTCTGGCTGGTATGCCACGTCGTATTCCGGACTACCCGCTGATGTTTGCCGAATGGAACATGATTTCCAGCATTGGTGCTTTTATTCTGGGCGCCTCGCATCTGATCTTTGTGTACAACGTCATCAAGAACATCCGTGGTGGTGAAAAGGCGCAAGACAAAGCCTGGGAAGGTGCTCAGGGTCTGGAGTGGACGGTGCCGTCGCCTGCGCCGTATCACACCTTTGAGACACCCCCTGTCATCAAGTAAGTGGCCTCGTGAGCAAAGTCATGGAGCAAGCACCCAAGCCTTCACAGCCGGAGTTGGACGCCGATGAGTGGTCCAAGCGCAAAAGCGCCAACATTCGGCTGGGTATTATTGTTGGGTTGATTGTGTTGGCGGTTTTTCTGGGATCCATATGGAAATATCGGCCCCTGTGACTGCAACCGCCTTGTCGCTGGAAGAGCGTCAGCGCAGCAATCTACTGCTGGCGAAAAAGCTGTCGCTGGTGGCACTCTTTTTTGCCGGCTTCGGGTTTGCCATGGTGCCGTTGTATGACGTGATTTGCCGGATCACGGGCCTGAACGGCAAAACCAACTCCGTTCCCATGGTGGCCGACAAAAACACCCAGGTGGACGACACGCGTTGGGTCAATGTGGAGTTTTTGAGCCACACCATGCCCGGCGTGGGTTTGCAGTTCAAGGCGGAGCAATTCACCATGCGCATCCATCCGGGTGCCATTTCTCAAGTCAACTACACCATTACCAATACCAGTAATCAGGTGTTTGTCGGTCAAGCCATACCCAGCATCACGCCCGCCGTGGCTGCTGAGCATTTTGAAAAACTGGAATGTTTTTGCTTTACCCAGCAGACCTTTCAGCCGGGCGAGTCGCGAGTCATGCCTGTGGTGTTTGTGGTGAACCCCAAGATGGACCGCGATTTGGGCACCGTCACACTGTCGTACACATTTTTTGAGGCCGTCAAGGCCAAGAGTTGAGCCAGAAGGAAACAACCATGACACACGCTACCAGCGCAGAGGCGCGCGGACACTATTTTGTGCCGGCCGCCAGCCATTATTCAACCTACTTGTCGGTGGGTGTTTTCCTGACCGCTTTGGGATTCATCTTCAGAATCAATGGCACGCCGGCCGGCGTCTGGAGCATGTTGGGGGGCGCAGCGCTCATCGTCTACGTGGCGGTGGGCTGGTTTGGCGAACTGATCAGCGAAAACATGCGGGGCGTTTACACCAAATGGGAAGATCGTTCGTATCGCATCGGCATGGTCTGGTTCATTTTTTCTGAGGTGATGTTCTTTGCCTGTTTCTTCGGTGCCCTGTATTACATCCGCCAAATTTCTTTGCCAGAGTTGGGCGGCTATGAGGCTATCTACACACCTTACGAAAAATTCACCAGCGCCTGGCCCAGTGCCGGCCCGTTGGGCGACCCGTTCTCACCCATGAGTGCCTGGGGTATTCCAGCTATCAACACCATGCTGCTGTTGACCTCGGGTGCCACCCTGACCTGGGCTCATTGGGGTTTGATCAAGGGCAAGCGCAGCCAACTGAACTGGGGCTTAGCCCTGACGGTGGCTTTGGGTATGACCTTCATGGGCTTTCAGGTCTACGAATACGCCCACGCTTACGCTGAAATGGGTTTGACGCTGGGTGCCGGTGTGTATGGCGCCACCTTTTACATTCTGACCGGTTTTCACGGCTTTCACGTCACTCTGGGCACCATCATGCTGATGGTGATGCTGGGGCGCGGCATGAAGGGTCACTTCTCTGAGCACAATCACTTTGCGTTTGAGGCAGTGGCCTGGTACTGGCACTTCGTGGACGTAGTTTGGCTGATTTTGTTTGTTTTTGTCTACATTCTGTGAGTTTCGGTACTGGTCTGGCTGCATTGCCCAGGCTAGTCTGCGTTAGGCGTGGGGTCTAGCCCCTGCCAGGCAAAATACCGAAGTAAATGCTGGCAATCAGTGTCACAAACAAGGCAATGGACAAGCTGATGCGCAGTGTCAGGGCCTGAACCACTTGCTTGCGCTTGGCTGCATCGTCGTTTTTGAACAGCAAAGCCAAGGCACTGAACAAACTGACCAGAATCATGGCCAAGGTCGCCAAAATCAAAATTTTTGCCAGCATCACAGGTCTCTTGTAAGGGTGTTGCTGCATTATGCTTTTTTTAACCAGGGCTGAAGAACTCCGTGCGTTTTGACTTCAAATGGCTCCCCGCGACCGCGACCTTGCTGGGGCTGACGCTCTTTGTGTACCTGGGGCTGTGGCAGTCGGGTAAGGGCGACCGGCTGGAGGCCGAGTTGGCCCAGCATGCGGCGCGCCATCAGCTGGGCCCAGTCAGGGTTGATTCTGCTCTGGTCGACGCAGAGCAGTTGCGCGATGCCCCTATTACCGTCACGGGGTCTTACGAGGCAGAGAGTCAGTTTTTTCTGGACAACCGCCAGGAAAACGGACTACCGGGTGTACACGTCATCACGCCTTTGAAGATTGAGGGCAGTGACACCCGCATTCTGGTCAACCGGGGTTGGATCGGCTGGGCCAACGGGCGCGGTGTCTTGCCTAGCGTGACAGTTCCAGTCGGTAGGGTGACGGTCACGGGGATTGCCTTTGTGCCGTCCACCAAAAAATTCTTTTTGATGCCGGATCACCCAGAAGCCACGCCAAAGCTGTGGTCACGCCTGGATCTGGCCCGTTTTTCCACTCAATCCAAACATGTTTTGCAACCAGTGGTGGTGTTGCAAAACAGTGGCGACGCCAATGACACCTTGATCCGCCGCTGGGACCCACCCGAAAACCGCGTCGGCATGCATCGGGGTTATGCCTTTCAGTGGTTCGGCATGGCGCTGGCTCTGATCATTTTTTATCTGGTGGCTAGTTTTAAAAAGGGTGCAGCGGCATGAGTCGACCCTCCTCAGACGAAGTGCTGGAACTGTCGGTGCATTCGCTGCCCAGCCCGGGTGGCGAGGTGCGTCCGGCGCTGCTAAGCAGTCGCCTGAAGCTGCTGGCCATCGTGTTTATTTGCTCATTGCCAGTGCTGCTGTCCTATCTGGCGTTTTATGTGGTTCGCCCACAGGGAGAGGCCGCCTTTGGTGAGCTACTGTCTCCCTTGCGGCCAGTGCCCGCTGCCTCTGGAACCCGGCTGGATGGCACACCCGTGCCATTGGCGTCGCTCAAAGCCCAGTGGTTGCTGGTCAAGGTGGACGGCGGCGCCTGCACGCCGTCTTGTCAAAAGCAATTGATGTTGTTGCGCCAGTTCCGCCTGATGTTGGGCAAGGACATGGAACGTGTGGACTGGGTCTGGCTCATCAACGACCAGGCCCCGGTGGACGCCACGCTGCAACAGGGGCTGGCCAAAGACAAGGCCACCGTGCTTCGGGTCGATCCCCAGGTATTGCAAGATTGGTTGGCTGCGGCACCGGGCAAGCCCCTGAGCGACGCCATCTTTGTGGTCGACCCCATGGGCAACACCATGATGCGGTTTCCGGCGCAGTTTGACACTGCTGCGGCAGCCAAAGCGCGCCGCGATATGGATCATCTGCTGCGTGCTTCGGTCTCTTGGGACTCCCCGGGGCGCTGACGCGCTACTTCACCCATGAACGCGCCTGAACTTTACAACCTGTCGCCCTTGGCCAGCCTGTTGCTGGTAGGTGCGGTGTTGGCCTTGGGGCCAGTCCTGTGGGTGTGGCTGCGCCATCGCCACACGACGCCGCTGAAAAAGTTGCAGGCCTTGCGCCTCTTCACCCTGTTTTTGACCTTTGACCTGATCCTGTTTGGCGCATTCACGCGTTTGTCGGATTCCGGTCTGGGCTGCCCGGACTGGCCGGGTTGTTACGGCAATGCCTCACCTTGGGGCGCTGACGATCACATCAACGCAGCGCAAAGCGCCATGCCGTCGGGGCCAGTCACCGAGGCCAAGGCCTGGATCGAGATGCTGCACCGCTACCTGGCGACCGGTGTCGGGGCCCTGATTGTGCTCAGCACGATGTTGAGTTGGCGTGACTGGCTCAGGCAGAAAAAAGAGAGCCGCGTCACGCTGCCTGCACCTTGGCTAGAAACCTTCACTTTATTTTGGGTGTGTTTGCAGGGTGCTTTTGGCGCATTGACCGTGACCATGAAGCTGTTTCCTGCCATCGTGACCCTGCACCTTTTGGGCGCCTTCGGGTTGCTGGTGTTGTTGTGTATTCAGGTCGTTCGTGGCACGCCATCGGATCCATCGTCTACAACGCGGTCGATGGGGGAGGGTCTGCGGCTTTGGCTGCGTTGGACTTTTGCTTTGTTGGTGCTGCAGGTGGCGCTGGGAGGTTGGGTCAGCACCAACTACGCGGTGTTGGCTTGCAGTGATTTCCCAACCTGCCAGGGGCGCTGGTGGCCCGAGATGAATTTTTCACAAGGGTTTGAAGTCTGGCGGCCGTTGGGCCTGACAGCAGCCGGCGAGCACATCAGCTTTGCCGCCCTGACAGCCATTCATTACGTGCACCGCCTGATGGCGCTGGTGGTACTGATGTTGTTGATCGGCCTGGCCTGGCAGCTCAACCGCACGCCGTCCTGGCGCACACCCTCGCGCGTATTGGCGGCCCTGATTGGTCTGCAAACCGCCACCGGCCTGGGCAATGTGGTGCTGGGTTGGCCACTGCTGGCAGCGCTGTTGCACACTGGAGGCGCGGCTGCCCTGGTGCTGACGCTCACCTGGACCGCCCTGTTGCACCAGCCGCAGGCCGCTCAAGTGGTGCCCGAGAAACGCCCTCTGTCAAGAAGGACGCTGGCATGAGCGCCGTGAACCCGCCAGTCGGCCCAGTCGCCATGTCGGTCTGGTCGCAGTATTACGCCTTGACCAAGCCGCGGGTGATTCAGCTGATCGTTTTTTGCGCACTGATTGGCATGGTGCTGGCGGTTCCGGGCGTGCCGTCCTGGCACGAAGTCGGGGTGGCGCTGCTGGCCTGCCTGGGCATCTGGCTGGTGGCAGGTGCGGCGGCGGCTTTCAATTGCATCATTGAAAAAAGCATTGACGCCAAGATGAAGCGCACCGCCTGGCGCCCCACCGCCAAAGGCGAATTGGGCGACCGCCAAACCCTGCTGTTTTCAGGCACCTTGTGTGCACTGGGTTCGGCGCTGCTGTATGTGGCGGTCAACCCACTGACCATGTGGCTGACCTTTGCCACCTTCATTGGTTACGCGGTGATCTACACCCTGATTCTCAAACCGTTGACGCCTCAGAATATTGTGATTGGTGGCGCCTCAGGGGCCATGCCACCGGTGCTGGGGTGGGCTGCCATGGCCGGGCAAGTCGGGCCCGAGGCATTGATCTTGTTCTTGATCATCTTCCTGTGGACACCGCCACATTTTTGGGCGCTGGCGCTGTACCGCGTGGAAGACTACCGCAAGTCGGGTCTGCCCATGTTGCCGGTCACACATGGCAATGAATTCACCCGGCTGATGGTCTTGTTGTACACCTTCATCCTGCTGGCGGCTTGCTTGTTGCCGTTTATTTATGGCATGAGCTCCTGGCTGTATTTGGCTGCGGCCATCGTGCTGAACGTCGGGTTTTGCCTTTACGGCTACTGGCTGTGGCGCGATTACTCTGACCTGCTGGCGCGCAAGACCTTTCGCTTTTCGTTGATTCACCTCAGCGCGCTGTTTGCGGCCCTGTTGCTGGACCATTACCTGTTGGCGTAGTCTGCTACGGGTGTGCCGAGATCTGGCTGATTCCGTTTCCAAATCATTTGTGTCTAGGCGCGAAGCCGCAGGCAGTGCTGGCGCACGACAAGGCGAAGCAACAACGACACG
Organism: Rhodoferax sp.; assembly: GCA_020048255.1. Taxonomy (GTDB): domain Bacteria; phylum Pseudomonadota; class Gammaproteobacteria; order Burkholderiales; family Burkholderiaceae_C; genus Rhodoferax. Next base: position 7,656 of record JAIFMR010000178.1, read on the forward strand.
GATGATTTGGAAATGGAATGAGGGGCGTGGCGGTTTATGATTCCCACTATGATCAAACGAAATACTCTTAAATTAATAGCTGCTAGCGCATTTGGACTATGCGTTGCAGGCCTTTTTTCTGCATGTTCCCCAACGGGCCCTAGCTTTACCGCCATTGATATCACGGGCGCCGATTACGCCAAAGACTTTGCATTGACCGACCACAACGGCCAGCTCAGGACCCTCAAAGACTTTCAGGGCAAGATTGTCATGGTGTTCTTTGGCTACACCCAGTGCCCGGATGTGTGCCCCACGTCCATGACCGAGATGGTGGCCATCAAAAAACTGTTGGGTGCGGATGGTGACCGTTTGCAGGGACTGTTTGTCACCATCGACCCTGAGCGCGACAAACCCGAGATGCTCAAAGCCTACATGGAGGCCTTTGACCCGAGCTTCCTGGCGCTGGTTCCCACACCTGACAAGTTGGCGGTGCTGGCCAAAGACTACAAGGTGTACTACAAAAAGGTGGATGGCCCGACACCCACCAGTTACACCATGGACCACACGGCAGGCAGCTACGTGTACGACACCCAAGGCAAGCTGCGCCTGTTTACGCGCTACGGTACCAAGCCCGAACTGACCACCGCAGATCTCAAAATTTTGCTGCAGCAAGCACGCTGACAACTGGGCGGACAAAGAAAAACCCCAAGTGCTGGCGCTGGGCGCAGCAGTTGGGGTTGGTGTGTTTGGGTTTCAGTGGGCTGGTGGGGCCGGCAGCTCAGACAAACTCAACCAGCGATTTTTTCATCTTCTTCATGGCCGCCACTTCAATCTGGCGAATGCGCTCGGCGCTGACGCCATAGACCGCAGCCAGGTCATGCAGGGTCATGCCGCCTGAGTTGTCGTCGTTCACCTTGAGCCAGCGCTCTTCCACAATGTGGCGACTGCGGGCGTCCAGGGTGTCCAGCGCCAAGGCCAGGCCGTCGCTGGCCAACACGTCGCGGTGGTGCGCTTCCAGCATAGCGGTAGGCTCATGAGCGGCATCGGTCAGGTAGGCAATCGGGCCGTAAGCGTCTTCGCCATCTTCGGACGGGCTGGGGTCCAGCAACACGTCGCCACCCGACAACCGGGCTTCCATTTCAATGACTTCTTCGCGCTTGACATTGAGCTCGGCCGCCATCGCATCGATCTGACCTTCGCTGAGCGTGTCACGGTGCGAATCCAGGTCGGCCATGGCGTCTTCACTACGGAAGCGCTGTTTCATGGAGCGCAGGTTGAAAAACAGCTTGCGCTGCGCCTTGGTGGTTGCCAGCTTGACCATGCGCCAGTTTTTCAAAATGTATTCGTGAATCTCGGCCTTGATCCAGTGCAGCGCATAGCTCACCAAACGCACGCCTTGCTCGGGGTCAAAGCGCTTCACGGCCTTCATCAAACCCACATTGCCTTCTTGAATCAGGTCGCCATGTGGCAGACCGTAACCCAAGTATTGACGCGCCGTGGACACCACCAGCCGCAGGTGCGACAGCACCAGTTTCCCGGCGGCTTCCAGGTCGTTGTCAATGCGAAATTGGCGTGCAAAACCCTGCTCTTCTTCCAGCGTCAGCATTGGCATGCGATTAACGGCTGAAATATAAGCATCCAGATTGCCCAGTGCAGGAACCAGCGCCCAGGGGTTAGACAGGGTCATTGCAGTGCTTGCGGTGCCAGTATGAACAGTCATGCGAGAACTCCTTTTGCTTGATAGCTGAATGTTAGCACTCCATAGGAGCGAGTGCCAATCAATAAGTTCAATGACTTTGATAGAGGGTGCGTTAAGTCAATTTCACGCCGACAGCCGGTGCTAAAGTTTGTTCATCCCATCATCATTCAGAGGCCACACCATGAGGAAGAAAGTTGTATCTGCAGCAGAAGCCATTGCCATTTTGCGAGATGCTGACACGTTATGTTGCTCTGGATTTGGTAGCAATGGGGTGCCGGTTGAACTGATTTTGGCGCTGGAAAAGCGCTTTCTTGAGACCGGCTCACCCCGCAATTTGACCTTACTGTTTGGTGGTGGTCCAGGTGACGGCGGCACCGCGGGGGCCAACCATTTGGGCCACGAAGGCTTGTTGCAGCGCGTGATTGGCGGCCACTACGGCCTGTTGCCGCAGATTGGGCGGCTGGCGCTGGACGGCAAAGTTCAGGCCTACAACCTTCCGCTGGGAGTGATCTCGCACCTGTACCGCGACATTGCCTGCGGCCTGCCGGGTACCGTCAGCAAGGTGGGTTTGGGCACCTTTGTGGACCCGCGCCTGCAGGGCGGCAAGGTCAACAGCCAGACCACCGAAGACATTGTCAGTGTCATTGAACTCGGCGGCCAAGAGTTGCTGTTTTACAAGACCCTGCCGATTTCGGTGGCATTCATCCGCGGCACCAGTGCCGACGCCGAGGGCAACATCACCATGGAGCGTGAAACCCTCACGCAAGACGTGCTGGCCATTGCCACCGCCACCAAAAACAGCGGTGGTTTTGTGATTGCCCAGGTGGAGCGCATTGTGGACCGTGGCTCGCTGCATCCGCGTCGCGTCAAGGTGCCAGGCATCTTGGTGGACTGCGTGGTAGTAGCCCAGCCTGAGAATCATCCGCAAAACCTGGGTGGCCCGTACAACCCGGCATTTTCTGCCGAGGTGCGCGTGCCGTTGGACGCACTGGCGCCTATGCCGCTCGATGAACGCAAGGTGATTGCGCGGCGCGCGGCGTTTGAATTGCTGCCCAATGCGGTGGTCAACCTGGGGATTGGCATGCCTGAAGGGGTCGCTGCGGTGGCCAACGAAGAAAAAATTCTGAAATACATGACGCTCACCGCCGAGCCCGGTGTGATTGGCGGCATGCCGGCATCGGGAGTTAATTTTGGTGCGGCCACCAACCCCGACGCGGTCATTGACATGAACCAGCAGTTTGACTTTTATGACGGTGGCGGCTTGGATCTGGCCTGCCTGGGGCTGGCCGAGTGTGACCCGTCTGGCAGTATCAACGTGAGCCGCTTTGGCCCCAAGCTGGCTGGCGCGGGCGGTTTTATCAACATCACCCAGAACAGCCGCACCGTGGTGTTTGTTGGCACCTTCACCGCCGGTGGTTTGAAGATCAAGGTGCAGGACGGGCGCCTGAATATTGTGCAAGAGGGGCGTGCCCGCAAGTTTGTCAACAAAATCGAGCAGGTCACCTTCAGCGGCCCGTATGCCGCCAGTACCGGGAAAACCGTGCTGTATGTGACCGAGCGCTGTGTCTTCAAGCTCACGCCACAGGGGTTGGAACTGATCGAAGTCGCGCCGGGCATTGACATCGACAAAGACATTTTGGCGCACATGGACTTCAAGCCCATCATGAACAACCCGCAGCCGATGGACGCGCGCATTTTCTTGCCCGCCGCCATGAAGCTCAACGACACCTTGCTATCCATCAGCCTGGTCGACCGCATGCAGTACGACGCTGCCCAGGGCATCGCCTATTACAACTTTCAGGGTTTGCAGGTCCGCAACAAAAAAGACGTGGAAGACATTCGGCACGCGGCGCAAGCTCTGTGTATGCCTATTGGCAAAAAAGTGGCGGTGGTGGTCAATTACGACAACTTCCAGATCGATGAAGCCGTGGTGGACGACTACTCGGCCATGGTGAAAGAGGTCAACGACGCCTACTACACCGATGTGTCGCGCTACACCACCAGTGCCTTCATGCGCTTGAAACTCGGCGCAGCACTAGAACGCCGGGGACTCGCCGCGCATATCTACGAGACCCCCCAGGAAGCGCTCGATTCCGGGCGGCAGAGCGCGTAATACAGACTGACAGTTACTCTTCGCGCGGTGGGCTGCCATCCAGGTTAGTGGCCTCCAGAATCGGGTGATCGATTTTGTGAAGAAACGACAGGGTGGCGCGCAGCGAGCCATTGAGTAGCCTGGAAATCTCTTCCACATCATCGGGTATCGCGGCGTTCTCCCAGTCCACGGCGGTGTGGCGCGCCAGCCTGACCGCCAGCACCACACACTTCACATTGGCCCGCTCGGCGTGCCGGTCGTCGCTGATGCTCACCAGCAATTCTGGCAGGTGCCACAGTTTCATCAGCCCCTGGCGCAAGTCGGCAATTTCCACCCCCAAGACTTCACGCTGAATCACATTCGAGCGCAAGGTCACATCCGCGGCTTGCGCGTCGCGGATTTTGACGGCCAATGTGGGCGCGTGCAGCCAGATCAACATCTCGGCGAAATCATTCAAAAACGCCGCTTGGTGAATGATGGTGGCATCGGTGTCGCCCCGGTGCACCGCAAAACCCAGTGCAAACTGGCCCGCGCGCTCGGCGCGGCTTAACAGTTGCTGCAAGCCTTTCTGGGCTTCAGGCTGGTCCGCCAACCAGTCTTCTACGGTGCGCTGCGGGCCAAAGTACCTGAAAAATGGCGAAATCCCCATCAACACCAGGGAGGTGGTGATGGACTCGGTTTCGGTGCTGGAGCCGGGCCGGCGCAAACCGGCCACCTTGGACAGCAACTTCAGCGTCATCAATGGGTCGGCTTGAATGATGGGCGTGAGCATATTCGGGTCCACGTCATCTTCAATGGCGCGCAACTCTTCCAGGGCCCGGGCAGTAGCGGCCAGGACCGGGATTTCAGCATGCATAAAGTAATGCGTCCAGGCGCCAATATGGGCCAGCGGCGCTGTCAGATAAGTCGCCGGCGGTGGCGCTGGTGGGGCCGCGGCCACA
>JAIFMR010000220.1 GCA_020048255.1 Rhodoferax sp.
GAGTTCGGTGGTTGGTTTTTTGCCCTCGACGATTTCCTTGCCATTCACAAAGAAGATGCCAAAGGTGGCGGCGTATTCGGACGCCGTCTTGGGGTCGACAAAACGGCGGATGCCGTAGACAAAGTCTTCAGCCGTCAAGGGGTCGCCGTTGGACCACTTGGCGTTTTGACGCAACTTGAAGACCCAGGTGGTGGCATTGGTTTGCTTCCAGCTCTCGGCCACGCCCGGCACGGTGTTGCCGGCACCGTTCACAGAGGTCAGGCCTTCAAACAGGTCACGGATCACGTTGTTGGCAGGCACCCCTTCGGCGCGTGCGGGGTCCAGGGTGTCGGGCTCCGAGCCGTTGTTGCGCACCATTTCCTGTTTGGGGTGCAGTTGAACGCCAGCGGGAATCGTGGCGGCCAGGGTCAGGCCAGAAAAACCCAGCAGCATGGCGGTAGCCAGCGCATTTTTGGTCAATGTCATCATGGATCAGTTCCCAGACTTATGAAAAGTAAAACCAGGATTCTAAGACCGGGTTACGGCCGCAAGGGCTGGTGCGATGGGTGGCCCCATCGCCATGTCGGAAAGCGGTGCCAGTCAGGCGTAATAAGCCGCCACAAAGTCGTCAAAACGGTCTTGCGGGCTGGCATCGATCTGTTTTTGTGCCGCCAGCGACGCCTGCACCGAGGCTTTGAACTGTTGGTCTGTCTCGGGTGGCAAGGCGGTGGCCTGCAGACTTTGGGTGTGGCGCTGCGACAAGGCATAGGCCAGGTTGAAATAGCCCCCGTGCTGTTGCACGGCCTCCAACACCTGGGCTGAAGGCGTCAACTCCCGCTGCCATAAGCGCTGTCGAGCATGGCGGCGAACGGGGCCATGTCGTCAAACAACTCGTGCGCCAGCGCGCGCAGTGGTTGCTCGCGGTTGTGTACCAGCAGGTGCAGGTCCGGCTGGCGCCCTCGGGTGACGACGCGGTGTTTGTTTTCGTCGTTTTCGCCTTGTTCGCGGCTGGTGATGGGTGGGCTGTCCCTGAACAGGCACATCAGCATCAGGGCATCGGCAAACAGGCTTTGCTCCGGGGCAATGCCAATGTCAATGAATGGATTGAGGTCAAACAAACGCATTTCGATGTATTCCACACCGTAGGTTTTCAGGGCCAGGGCCGGGCGCTCGCCTTTTTTTCCGACACGCTTGGGCCGCATGGGGGCGTAAAACTCGCTCTCGGTTTGCAGCAGGCAGGCGTTGAGTTGCTTCCAGTGGTTGCCGTCGCGCACGCCAAGTTCTTCGTAAAACGGGTCGGGGGTGCGAATGGCGGCTTCCAGCGCCGCGGTGTAGTCGTCGATGGAATTGAAACTGACGGCCAGCTTGTCTTGCGCCCGGTTCTGGTAGCCCAGGTCGCTCATGCGCAGGCTGGTGGCGTAGGGGCCATGCAGCGTGCCGGGAGCCAGCTCGGTGAGGTCAGACGGGTGGCCTTGCAAAAATGACTTGCACAGCGCAGGGGAGGCGCCAAACAAATACGGAATCAGCCAACCATACCGCAAGAAATTGCGGATCAGGGCGAAATAGCGTTGGTTGATGAAGTCTTGCAAACTGCCTTCGCCGCCGCAACATTCACGCAGCACCGGCCAAAACTCTGCGGGCAAAGACCAGTTGTAATGGGCGCCGGCAATGGTCTGCATGGCGCGACCGTAACGAAGGCCCAGGCCTTCACGGTACACCTGCTTGAAGCGCGCCGCGTTGGAGCTGCCGTAGTTGGCGATGGCAATGTCGGCATCGGTCCCAATCTTGCACGGCATGGAACCGGCCCACAAATACTCGCCACCGAGTTGCTGTGCGCTGAAGCGGTGAATGTCTTTTAAAAATTCGAGCGGATACGCCGGGTCAGTCGAGGGCGGGGTGATGAATTCCAGTAGCGCTTCGGCGTAGTCGGTGGTGATCCAGGGGTGGGTCAGCTTGGAACCCAGCGCCGCCGGGTGCGGGGTTTTGGACATTTGGCCGGTGCGGTCAACCCGTAGGCATTCGCGCTCGAAGCCGCGCTGGATACCGCGCAGCACCTGGGCTTGTGCGGGTTCTGAAAACTGGCGAATCTGGCTGCAGCAGGTAAATTTCAGCATTTCTGATGTCTTATTCTGGCGTTAGGTCAACCAACGGGGCGCCAGTATGGCAGTTTTTTGCTTGCCACTTGCGGGCGTGAGCTTGTCGTGCACCTGTCATGCTGTTCTGAAACAATATCGCCATGTCTTACCTGCCCGATTTCATTGCCCCCCAGCGTTTTACTGACCCGGCTGCCGCGCTGGCGCAGGTCAAAGCGATTTACGACAACAGCCTGGCCCACCTGCGCCAGGCCATGCAACGCTATGTGGTGGGCGAAGATTTGCCCGGCCATGTGCGAGCCTGTTACCCGTTTGTGCGGGTCCAGACCGATACCATGGCGCGTCAGGGTGCGGGTGATGCGGCACGCCTGAGTTACGGTTTTGTATCCGGTGCGGGCCGATTTGAGACCACGCTGACCCGCCCCGATTTGTACGCTAGCTATTACTTGCAGCAGTTCACTCTGCTGCTGGAAAACCACCGGGTGGAGTTGGAAGTGGGCACCAGCAACCAGCCGATTCCCGTGCACTTTTCGTTTGCTGACAATGAACACGTGGAAGGCAGCCTGAGTTTTGAACGGCGCCAGCGAATGCGTGATGTGTTTGACCTGCCCGATTTGACGGCCATGGACGACGGCATTGCCAACGGCACCCATGTACCGCACCGCGGTGAGCCCCAGCCCTTGTCCTTGTTTACCGCGCCACGGGTGGACTATTCGCTGCAGCGCCTGCGCCACTACACCGGCACGGCGCCTGAGCATTTTCAGAATTTTGTGCTGTTCACCAACTACCAGTTTTATATTGATGAATTTATTGCTCTAGGCCATGCTGCGATGGTGGATGCTGCTAGTGAATATGTAGCGTTTGTCGAGCCGGGCAATGGGGTGACCACCCAAGCGGGTTCGGAGCCCGATGTGGCGAATGCGGGCCACAAGCCACCGCCCCGGCTGCCGCAAATGCCGGCTTACCACCTCAAGCGCGCTGACGGCAGTGGCATCAGCATGGTCAACATTGGGGTTGGCCCGGCCAATGCCAAAACCATCACTGACCACATTGCCGTGCTGCGCCCGCACGCCTGGATCATGCTGGGGCATTGTGCGGGCTTGCGTACCACCCAGCAGCTGGGTGACTATGTGCTGGCGCATGGTTACGTGCGCGAAGACCATGTGCTGGACGAAGAACTGCCGCTGTGGGTGCCGATTCCGGCGTTGGCCGAAATCCAGGTGGCACTCGAATCCGCCGTGTCAGAGGTGACCCAACTGAAAGGCGCTGATTTGAAGAGCATCATGCGCACGGGCACCGTGGCCAGCACGGATAACCGCAACTGGGAGCTGTTGCCCGACAACGGGCCGCAGCGCCGCTTTAGCCAAAGCCGCGCGGTCGCCTTGGACATGGAAAGCGCCACCATTGCCGCCAACGGTTTTCGCTTTCGGGTGCCGTACGGCACGCTCTTGTGTGTCAGCGACAAGCCCTTGCACGGCGAGATCAAACTGCCCGGCATGGCCAACCACTTCTACCGCGAGCGTGTTGACCAGCATTTGCGTATTGGCATACGCGCCTTGGAGTTGTTACGCGCCCAGGGTGTGGACCAACTTCACAGCCGCAAGTTGCGCAGCTTTGCCGAGGTAGCGTTTCAGTAGTCTTGCTCAATAAATGCGACTAAATTAAATAACTATTAAATAAAGTCGCGACTTTTATAAATACATGTTTAAAATAGTCGCATGAAGCGCTATGTAGACACTCGGGTGCGCCAAGACTTGGCGCACAAAATGGTTGTGTTGACCGGCCCGCGCCAAGTGGGCAAAACCACGTTGAGCCGCCAGTTGGTGACAGAGCTGCCAGGCGCGCAGTATCTGAACTACGACGTGGCGGCGCACCGCGCAGTGATGCTGGCGCAAAGCTGGCGTGCCAGTGCACCGCTGCTGGTGCTCGATGAAATCCACAAAATGCCGAACTGGAAAAGCTGGCTCAAGGGTGTGGTCGATGGCCGGGCACCGGGCCAGCAACTGCTGGTGACCGGTAGCGCCCGAATGGATACCTTTCGTCAAAGTGGCGAATCGTTGGCGGGGCGCTATTTCAGGCTGCGCTTGCACCCGTTGTCGGTGCGGGAGTGGTCTGAGCAGGTTCAGGTATCTCCTCAAGCCGCATTGACGCACCTGTTGGCGCGCGGTGGCTTTCCAGAGCCCGCCTTGTCACCCAGTCTGGATGATGCCCAGCGCTGGCGCAACGACTATTTTGTGGGTTTGGTGCGTGAGGATGTGCTGGAGTTTTCACGCCTGCAAGAACTCAACACCATGCGCTTGTTTGCCGAGATGCTGAGGTCGCGCGTTGGATCGCCTTTGTCGCTGGCGTCGCTCTCGCGTGATCTCAACGTCTCGTCAGTCACTTTGGGCAAATATCTGGACATACTGGAGGCGCTGTTCATTGTGTTTGTGGTGCGTCCCTGGCACCGCAACATTGCCCGCGCTACGTTGCAAGCGCCTAAGGTCTATTTTTATGACACGGGTCTGGTGCTGGGCGACGATGGCATCCGCTTTGAGAATCTGGTGGCCTGCCATTTGCTGAAAAATATGCAGTGGCAACAGGACACGCGCGGCGCAGCCGTGGATTTGCACTACATCCGCACCAAGGACGAGGCCGAGGTGGATTTTTGTCTGAGTGCGGCGGACACGCTCACACAATTGGTGGAATGCAAGCTGTCTGATACCAAGCCGCACCGGGCGCTGGCACGTTTTGCCGACCAGTGGCCGCAGGCTCAAGCAGTCCAATTGGTGCGCGAGTGCAAGGCAGAGTCCGATATCGGGCCCCTGCAAATCCGAGACGCCGCGCCTTGGCTGGCGGCGCTGGAGGTGTGATCAAGCAGCTCGTGGCCTGACCTTGCTTGCCGCCAGCTTGGCGTTCACGCGAGCCACCTCCACATCGGCGTCAAACGCCAGCGCTACACCCATGCGGCGTTTGACAAAACTCTCGGGCTTGCCGAACAGGCGCAGGTCGGTGTTGGGCACGCGCAGGGCGTCGTCCACGCCGTCAAACACAATGCCTGGTGCGTCCACGCCGCCATAAATCACCGCACTGGCACCCGGGCTGCGCAAGGCCGTGTTGACCGGCAAGCCCAAAATGGCGCGGGCGTGCAACTCAAACTCACTCTGGTGCTGGGTGGTCAGCGTGACCAAGCCGGTGTCGTGCGGGCGGGGGGACACCTCGCTGAACCAGACCTGGTCGCCTTTGACAAACAACTCCACGCCAAACAGTCCCAAGCCACTGGGCTGGCCATCGACACCCACCCCCAGATCGTCGGTGACCGTCTTGGCAATATGCCGCGCTTGCGCCAGGGCCTGCGGGTGCATGGGGTGCGGTTGCCAGCTTTCGACATAGTCGCCGTTCACCTGAATATGGCCCACGGGCTCGCAAAAATGCGTTTGGATCTGACCGTCAGCCCCACGGGCGCGGACCGTCAGCAAGGTGATCTCATAGTCAAAGTCGATAAAGCCTTCCACGATGACCCGGCCATGGCTGACGCGGCCGCCTGCCATGGCGTAGTTCCAGGCGGTTGGTACATCGGCTGGCCCGCTGATTTTGCTTTGGCCCTTGCCGCTGCTGCTCATGACCGGTTTGACAATGCAGGGGTAGCCAATGCCTTTGTGGCCGTCAGCGCCATTGATGGCGACCTGCAATTCAGCCAGCGAGTCGCAAAACTGGTACGGACTGGTGGGCAGTCCCAGGGTTTCAGCGGCCAGACGGCGAATGCCTTCGCGGTCCATGGTCAGGCGCGCCGCACGCGCTGTGGGCACCACACGCACTGTGCCTGTGGCTTCCAGCACCTCCAGCATCGGGGTGGCAATAGCTTCAATCTCGGGCACCACCAGGTCGGGTTGTTCTTCTTCAATCAGCTCGCGCAGCATGGCCGGGTCGCTCATGGTGATGGTGCGGGCGTGGTGCGCCACCTGCTGGCCCGGTGCGTTGTCATAACGGTCAACGGCCACCGTTTCTACGCCCAGACGTTGCAGGGCGATCAAGACTTCTTTGCCCAGCTCGCCACTGCCCAGCAGCATGACTTTGGTGGCGTGGCGTGACAGGGGGGTGCCGATAGTGGTCATGGGTGTGCGCTTGGGCGTCCGTAGGGTTGAGAAATTCTTCGGATTTTATAAAGGAAGACCGCGCGCGTCTGCAGCCACAGACCGACCTGATGTCAAGCTGGGTGACAATCCTGGACATGACTGAAACCATTTTTTCCGTGCAAGGCCTGTTCAAGCGCTACGGGGACAACACCGTGGTGAGCGACATGTCTTTTGACATTGCACCGGGGGAGTGCCTGGGGGTGATCGGCCCCAATGGCGCGGGCAAAACCACCACCATTCGCATGTGTCTGGGGCTGACTGTGCCTGATGCTGGGAACGTCACTGCGTTTGGCCTGCAGATGCCGCAGGACGCACTGGCCATCAAGGCACAACTGGGGGTGGTCAGCCAGATGGACACGCTGGACCCGGACTTTAGCTGCGCCGAGAACCTGCTGGTGTATGGCCGCTACTTTGGGCTGAAAGACGCGCAGATCCGGGAGCGCATTCCCTCGCTGCTGGAGTTCGCCAGCCTGACCGCCAAAGCCACTGCCAAGCCCGGCGAGTTGTCCGGAGGCATGAAACGGCGCTTGAGCTTGGCGCGTGCCCTGGTCAACAACCCGCGCCTTCTGCTGCTCGATGAGCCCACCACCGGGCTGGACCCGCAAGCCCGCCACCTGATGTGGGAGCGCCTGCAATTGCTGTTGCAGCAGGGCAAGTCGATTCTGCTCACCACCCACTTCATGGACGAGGCCGAGCGCCTGTGCAGCCGCTTGCTGGTGGTGGACCACGGCAAAAAGATTGCCGAAGGGGCGCCGCGCGATTTGATCCGCCAGCATCTGGAGCCTGATGTGGTCGAGGTGTATGGCGCGGGTGCGCTGGCGTTGGTGGATTCGCCTCTGAAGAGCATGGCTGCGCGCGTGGAGGTCAGTGGTGAAACCGTGTTTTTCTATACCCAGCAGGCCCGGCCGCTGTTGGCTGCGCTGGAGGCCTACCCCGCGCTGCGTACCTTGCACCGGCCGGCCAATCTGGAAGACCTGTTCCTGAAACTCACCGGCCGTCAAATTCGCGAGGACGCTTAAGCGCTATGAATACAAGAGCTACTCACGCTGACTCTATAAGGGCTAAAGCCCCAAATGCCCAATCAATTTGGCGAGCCCCCGAGATTTCCATGCGCTGGTGGCCAGTGTTTCTGCGTAACCTGCTGGTCTGGCGCAAGCTGGCCATTCCCAGCCTGGTGGGCAATATTGCCGAGCCGCTGATGTGGCTGGTGGCCTTTGGCTACGGTATGGGTGCGCTGGTGGGCCAGGTCAAGGTCGATGGGGTCGAGGTGCCCTACATTTTGTTTTTGGCCAGCGGCAGTATCTGCATGAGCGCCATGAATGCGGCGAGTTTTGAGGCGTTGTACTCGGCCTTCAGTCGCATGCATGTGCAAAAAACCTGGGACGGGATCATGAACGCGCCGGTGAATCTGGACAACATTGTGCTGGCAGAGATGTTGTGGGCAGCGTTCAAGTCGCTGTTTACCGTGACAGCCATTTTGGGTGTGATGCTGGTTTTGGGCATCAGCTATTCACCGAAGCTGCTGGTGGCCTGGCCGGTGTTGCTGGGGGTGGGTATCACCTTCAGTTGTGTGGCGCTGATCTTCAATGCCCTGGCCAAGGGGTATGACTTTTTTACCTACTACTTCACGCTGTTTCTGACACCCATGATGTTTCTGAGTGGCATCTTTTTTCCACTGGAGCAACTGCCGCCGGTGGTACGGGCCATTTCGCAATGGTTGCCGCTGACCAATGCGGTCGACTTGGTGCGCCCACTGTTCATGGACCAATGGCCGACCCACTGGCTGCGCCCGGTCGTCGTGTTGACCGTGTTTGCGGTGGCTGGTTTCTGGATTGCGCTGGCGCTGACACGCAAACGGTTTCAGGGCTGAATCAAGCCTTGCGGTTAAAAATCAAGCCGCGCTGAAACTGGTCCATGGCGCGGGTGAGTGCCAGGGCTTCCTCGGAGGGGAACTGGCGAATCACTTCATTGGTGGCACGGTCGGTGAATTTGATGATGGACCTGCCGCTGGTTTCATCCACCGAAAACTGCAATTCTGGCGCGAGTGTGTTGACGCGTCGCTGCAAGTCGGCGCTGGCGCGTTGGATGTCTTCTGGAGATGCCTTGGCTTGGGCGCCCATGGCACTGGGTGATGATGGGTTGTTGGCTTCGCTTTGCCTCTTGCTTTGCGCTTTGTTGGCGGCAACGGCGGCGCGCACGTCCTGCACCGGTGCGGACGTCACACGCATGACGGGAGCGCTTTGTGCTGCGCTGGCATTGGTTGAAGCAATTTGACTCATGATGCACTCCTGTTCTCAGTCACAACGATCGCCTGGGTACCGAAAGCGTCACCTCGACGCCCGCACCATAGGGATGCTGATTCTGGTTATCCATACCTCATTAACGGCTGCATCCGCTTGAACTTGAGTGGATTTTGAGGCCCTGGCATCAATCGACCGCAGCCCAATGCCAGCAAGGGTCTTTAGCTACTGTTTTTTTATGCAGAACGGGGCTGGAGCTGAAATTCCTGCATGAAAGCCACCAAGGATTCGACCGCTTCCAAGCTCAAGGCGTTGTAGATGGAAGCCCGAATACCACCGATGGCGCGGTGCCCCCCCAAGCCAGAAAAGCCGCGCTGTTGCGATTGCGCCAAAAAGGCCCGCTCCAGCTCGGGGGTCTTCAGGGTAAAGGCCACATTCATCAACGAGCGGTCGGGTGCTGCCGCACGCCCTTGGTAAAAACCATCACTGTGGTCCAGCGCCTGGTACAGCTGGGCGGCTTTTTGCTGGTTGATGTCATGCATGGCGCCTAGCCCGCCAATGTCTTGCAGCAGCCAGCGCGTGACCAGCAAGGTGACATAGATGGCGAACACCGGGGGGGTGTTCAAATTGGAGTGCGCCTGAATTTGTTGGCGGTAGTCCAGAAAAGCTGGCAGATCGCGCGGCGAATGTTGCAGCAGGGCGTCTTGCACCACCACCACCGTGACGCCGGCCGGGCCGATATTTTTCTGGGCGTGCGCGTAAATCAGGGCAAAGCGTTGTGCTTCACATGGTTTGGACAAAAAGTCCGACGACATGTCGCAAATGCGGGGGACGTCATCGCGACCCAGCACCCGGTTGAACTGAAGCCCTTCGACGGTCTCGTTGGAGACATAGTGCAAGTAGGGTGCCTCGGCCGAAAAAGTCAACTCGGCGTCTGTGGGCAGTTTCGTGAAGCCGCTGGGCTGGCCACTCCAAATCACCTCAATGGGCCCCTGCAGCCGCGCCTCAGGCAGGGCTTTGCCACTCCAGTAGCCGGTATGCAGGTATTGCGCGGGTTGGCTCTTGCCCCGCAACAGCGTCATGGGCACCATGGAGAACTGCTGGGTGGCCCCCCCCTGCAGCAGCAACACATGGAAGTCAGGCGTCAGCCCGAGCAGGGTACGAATATTGGCCTCGGTCTCGGCCAGCACGGCCGCAAACCAGTCAGACCGGTGGCTGATGCCCAACACCGACAGGCCGACTTCGGGCACTTCCAGGATGGCTTGCTGGGCTTGTCTCAACACACTTTCCGGCAGGGCACCCGGCCCCCCCGAAAAATTCAGGCTGTTCAAAGGTTTCATGGGGTGGTGGTGTTGCCAGCGCCGGGCACAGGGCCGGCGCTTAGGTGGTTCATGCGCTTGAATAGCATCTCACGAAAGGCGTCTTTCACCTTCTTCATGTGGATTTGTTTGTAGGGAAACTGCGCTTCGGTGTCCATGGCGTGGACCACCATGGCGTGGTCCACCTCAAACACCAGCAACTCGCCGCTGGCGGTCTCGGCGCAGTCGATGCACAGGTAGTCCAGTCCAATGGCGCCGGCAATGGCCCGCAGCGGACCCTGGTGGCGTTGGCTGAATTCTTCAAAATGCGAGAAAAACATCAATTCGTGTTCGCGCTTCCAGGCCGCGTCATACATACCGGCGTTGACATAGTGGATCATCCAGTGGGACGACACCGCCATGTGGCAGGCATGAGGCTGACTGTCAATCAGCGCGATCCGGATCTTGCGGAAATGCCCATCGGCTTGGCTGTAGTCGATAAAGCGCGAGATAAAAAACACGGCATCTGCAACGTGAGCCAGGTAGCCTGCAATCTCTTCAGGGGTCGTGATCTTGGCCAAATCATGCCCCCCCTGCGAACCCAGTGGCCGCAGGATGATGGGGAAGTCACAGTCCGGGAGCAGTGTGTTGAGCTCAACTGCACCATCTGCCACCGACTGCAACTGTTCCCGCGAGGCGCGCAGGGTGAGGGGCATCAGCAAGCCAGGTACGTTCTGTAGCAAACGGCTGGCACTTTCGCGATCAACGCAGGGAATATGCTGGGGGCGGTTGATGATGGGCTGGGGCCAGTGGGCCAGCGCCTGTTCGAGCAGCAGCAACTGGGCGCGGATGTCATCACTGTCGCTCATGGCCAGCATCAGCACGTCGTGCTCGGGCAAGTTGCTGGGCAGCACAGTATTCGGGATGAGGTAATGAAAGATCAACTCGATGTCACTGTCTTCCAGCAAACACTCCAGCGGCGTGTTGGCGGCCAGATTGCCGGGTTGCATCAACAGCAGCAAGCGGCAGCGTGCTGGTTGTTGACGTGCTGGCAAGGTGTAGGTGCGCTGCATGGACAAGGCTTGTGCCTGCAATTTCAAGCCCAACGCTTCCTGATTCAGGCATTGCATGATGAGAGACAGATTCAGCCACAAAGGAGCGACTGTAGGGTGCGTCTGTGCCAAGGCCAGTGCTCGTTCACCGGTGGGTTTCATGTCGGTGCCCGCAATGCTCATGCGCAAAAAGGGCGCCAATCCAAGAAAAGAGGTCTCGTCAGGGGTCGAATTGTTGGCAGTGGGCAGGGGCATGGGGGGATTCAAGGCGTCGGTGCTGCCCGAATCATATCCGCCGCCTTCTCAGCGATCATCATCACCGGTGCGTTGGTGTTGCCGCTCAGGATGCGCGGCATGATCGACGCATCGACCACGCGCAAGCCCTGCACGCCGTGCACACGCAGCTGCGCATCCACCACGTCCATGTCGGTGTGGCCCATGCGGCAGGTCCCCACTGGGTGGTAGATGGTGTCACCAAAATCGCGGATCACCTGTTCGATCTGATTGTCGGTTTGTGCGTGGGCGGTTGCGGCCAGTTCACGCCCGCCAAATTGGGCCAGGGCCGGTTGCGCCAGGATCTGGCGGGTCAGCTTGAAGCCGCGGATCATGCGCTCCATGTCATCGCGGTGGCCTAAAAAGTCAGGGTCCACCAGCGGCAGGGCCAGGGGGTCTTTGCTGGCCAGTGTGACACTGCCACGGCTCAAGGGGCGTAACACACAGACGTGGCAGGAGAAGCCGTGGCCCAGGGTGGTGGTGCGGCCATGGTTGATGAGCTTGCCAATGACAAAGTGCAATTGCAGGTCCGGCAGGGCTTCGTCGGCCTGGCTCTTGATGAAGCCGCCGGCTTCGGCAAAGTTGGTGGTCAGCATGCCGCTGCGGTCCCGGCGCCAATCCAGAATGCCCCGGGCGGTGTTGATGCCGCCCGTGATGGATAAACCAAACAGATCCTTGGCGATGGGCGTGTCTACCACCTGCACCACGTCGGGGTGGTCATGCAAATGTTGTCCCACGCCGGGAAGGTGGTGCTGCGTGGCAATGCCCTTGTCGACCAGGTGCGGGTGCGGCCCTATGCCTGAGAGCATCAAGATTTGCGGTGACTGAATGGCGCCTGCACACAGTAGCACCTCACGCTGGCATTTGAGTTGTTTGAGGTGGCCATCTTGAACAAACTCCACACCCACCGCGCGCTTTTTCTCCAGCAGGATGCGGGTGGTGTGCGCACCGGTGAAGACCTGCAGGTTGGGTCGTGATAAGTGCGGCGTCAGGTAGGCCTTGGCTGCGCTGAAGCGCTCGCCATTTTTGTGGGTGGCCTGGTACAGCCCCACACCTTCCTGGTCGATTCCATTGAAATCTGGGTTGACCTTGTACCCTGCTTGAGCGCCAGCCTGTACAAACAGTGACCCAAAGCGGTGGGGACTGCGCAAATCCATCACATTGAGTGGCCCACCCGTGCCGTGGAAGGCGTCGGCACCCCGCTCATTGTGTTCGGAACGTTTGAAGTAGGGCAGCACCTCGTCAAACGACCAACCCGGGTTGCCGAGTGCAGCCCAGTGGTCGTAGTCGGCGCGCTGACCGCGAATGTAGATCATGGCGTTGAGCGAACTGGAGCCGCCCAGCACTTTGCCGCGAGGCTGGTAACCTCGGCGGCCATTGAGGCCCGGCTGGGGCACGGTGTTGAGGTTCCAGCCGGACAGGCCAAACTTGGCCATCACCGCCAGTCCAGCCGGGCAATGAATCAGCACGCTGCTGTCCACCGGACCGGCTTCGAGCAGGGCGACGTTGGTCTGGGGGTCCTCAGAAAGGCGCCCAGCCAATACGCAGCCGGCTGAGCCGCCGCCAATAATGATGTAGTCAAACATGATGTCTCCTGGCACGGTCACTGAACCAATACGGTGTGCCGTAGCCGCACGTTAGCGCAAAAAGCAGGGGTGTTTTAGAGGTCTGCACCCAAGCTGACGACCCGGGTCAGTTTCAGGCATGATAGGGTTTTGAGAGCCCCAAGCGATGCGTGATACCCCCAAACCACTGGAACACCCCTACCAGTCGCTCACGCCCGACGTGGTGATGGACGCCCTGGCCAGCATCGGCCTGTGGTGCGACGGGCGCCAAATGGCCTTGAGCTCGTATGAAAACCGTGTTTACCAATTGCACCTGGAAGACCCGCTGGCCCATGGCAGCGCGGTGGTGGCCAAGTTTTATCGACCGCA
>JAIFMR010000110.1 GCA_020048255.1 Rhodoferax sp.
GATGCGGCCATGCGATTGAGGTGCATGCGACTACAAAACCGATGGCCGCAACTGTCGCTCTGCATTACTGGGTCCTCTGCATAAGTGCCCATAACGGTCAGCCGCTCAAGTCAAGACCAGCCGTTCGCGGCCAATGTCCGAGGCGCCAAAGCTGGCCTTCAGTTTGTGTCTTCGTTATACCTGAAGTGGCGGTCTCCAGTGCAGCGGGAGCGGTAGGAGTCATTGATGTGTCGGTCTTGGCTGTCTTGTAATGACCCTCAAGAGACATTTGACTTTTCGATCTGCGTGCCCTTGACCAGCCATTCAAATCAGTTCCCCGACGCTTAACAAGGTCCTAATCGCTCCGCACGAGAAGGCTGCTGCATTCAAGTCAGGTCTTGAATGCAGAGTTTGGACGCGAAAAATAAGCGACACCGTGATCCGTTGGCTTGCTATCTCCATCACCAATAACTTCAAAGGCTCGTAAAGAAACCGATCCCAACAAGCGTCAACAGAGTTAAACCCATCACGATCAGGGTAAAGCCAAGGATCGTTGAAGCCTTGTGCACGCCTGGTGAAGGTGCATCAACCAGATGCATTTCAAGCTCGCCAGATTCAAGAAGACGCTTGTACTGCAGCGGGTGATCGTGTCTGAGGTCATCCAGCGTGACCGTACCCGTGAACATGACGCGCTCCAGCGGGAACTTGTCCGGACGGAAATGGTTGTTGAAAAAATGCACCGTAAACAGAAACACCACGGCCAGGAACGCCTCTTCACCATGAAATATGGCCGCCACATTGAAGGCCCAACCTGGCAAATACTGACCCGTCACATTGGGAAACCACATCATCAGTCCACTGACACCAATGATGGTCACCCCCCAGAACGGTGCCCAGTAATCAAATTTTTCCCAATAAGTCCAGCGATCAAAGATCGGACGCGGTGCCTTGCCGAAAAACCACTTGAACATGGCGACGATGTCCTTGAGATCCTGCAGGCCTGGAATCATGGAGTTCGGGCCGAAGATTTTGAAGTTCTTCCAGTCGCACCCGATCTTGAGCCCCATGTAGGCGAGGTGCCAAAAGAACACGCCAGCGAAGATCACAGCGTTGACACGATGGATGGTCCCCGCGATGTGCGGGCCACCCAGGAGACTCATCAACGGCCGCGCCCACGGCGCCTCAGGGTACAACAACGGAATGCCGGTCAACGTCAGAATCATCAAACTCAGCGCGAAGCTCAGGTGCGCAATTCGCCAGGTGAGACTGAAACGCTGGAAGTGTTTGCCGTGCATCTTGGCGGGGATGTCAGGCAGCCCGTCGAGCTTGACATGGGGTTGAGATTTGCGCTGTTGGCGCTCTTTGAATTCGCGGTAAAACCACAGCAGCGTATGTAACCAAAAGAAACCGAAGGTACCCACCAGCAACTGCAACATGATCTGCCAAGCAACCCAAATTTCCGGATAACGCTTAAAGTCATTGGCATGGCCGTGGGGCTGGAAGCTGGCAAAGCCCGCTGGTGCTTTGGCGAGATCTTTTTTGCCGTCATGACACTTCTCGCAGGTCTTCATCCGGTTGTCTGGATGCACTTTGGATTTGGGGTCAGTCACGGCCTTGATGCCGTGGCTGTCGTGGCAGCTCACGCAGCGGGCGGTGTAGGCGTAGCCGAGTTTGTTCACTTGACCGTGGTAGGTGTCCTTGTAGCTCTTGTTCTCCGCCTGATGGCAAGTGCCACAGGTTTCAACATTGGCAAGCCTAAAAGCGTCCGATGATGTGCCGTTGACGCTGTGTGCGCTGTGGCAGTCGGTGCAAACGGCCGATTTGATGTTGCCCTTGTCGATCAGCTCCTTGCCATGGATCGAGGAAGAGTAGACCTTGAGCTGATCCTCATGGCACTTGCTGCCACAGGTTTGAGGAATGCTTTGATGCCAGGCCGCGCTGCCCTCAGAACCTTTGGGCGGTATGTTGAATTCGTGCGATGTGTGGCAGTCATCGCAAACGGCTCGGGCAAAACCCGGCATGTTCTTGTTTTCTACAGCGTGGAAGGAAGCTTTGTAGGCCTCGATGTTCTTGGCCACCAGTTCTAGTCGTGGCTTGTCTTTGGCGGTGCCGTCCTTCTGCGCCTTGTCCCACAGGCTTTGGTGGCAACCGGCACAACTGGCCTTGCTTGCGTTTTTGTCAAGTTGGTGATTTTTCTGGGCATCCACGATGTTGGCGTGGCAGTCCACACATTGCAGGCGGCTGTGCACGCTCTTGGCAAATTTGCTGACATCGATACGCCGCAGTTCGCGCTCATCGTCCTCGTCGTCGATGACCACCGGCACCTTGATTTTGTCCTTTTGGCTGTCGTGGCACTGCAGACAGGCTTCACGGTCAAGTTTGCCTGTGGGCGGGGTCTTAGCCGCATTTGGCACAGCCAAAGCGGTTCCCCAAAGTCCAAAGAGCAGACACAATAAATAGAAAATCGACCTGAGCATGGGTCTGGGCGTGTGCATGGAACTCCCCTTAACAATTCGCTGCGGGAACCGATCGGTCGCACTGACCCGACCCCGCAGCCATGAAGCCCAGTACCGACCACTGTGGTCGCAACTGGGCGTCCAGAAGCATCACACCGATCAGTACGACAGGATCCACTGGGCCATATTGCTGAGTGCTTTGGGGTCTTTGGTTTCGACGACTTTGTGTTCCTCTTCTGAACCATCATCGAGCTTCACTTTGCCACCCTTGGTCATGTGCTTGATAATTTCTGCCTCTGCGGTGGCCTTGCCTTTGTAGGTTTTGGCGATTTTCTTCCACGAGGGCGCCTTCTTGTTCTTGTCGGGGTTGTGACATTTGCCACAGTCGCTCTGATCGAACAACAGTCTGGCGGCGTCTACATCCGGCTGGGCAATAGAAGCGCTGGAGAATAGCAGGCCGGCAGTGGCGAGAGCCACCATCAAGGTGCGAGAGAAGTGAATTTGGATCATGGTTTACTCCTGTAGAACGAAAACTAGGTCGCAACTTTGGGATTTTTATCGAACTGGGTTCAAAAAAAATTGAACTAGATTAAGCAATTTCCGACAGCTTGGCATTACCGTTCATGCATGGCTTCATTCGCTTTCAGCCTGCGGGCATGTCGCTTCGGAAAGATCTTCTTCCTCATGCTGTTGAGTGGGCTGATTCGATCGACCCTGGCTGTTGAACAGACGTCCTATGTCGCCATTGATGCACGGGGCAAGCAAACACGGCCTAAAGCTGGCCGCTTGCCACATCCCTGTGTGCTGGACACCCGCACGGGCCTGACCTGGGAAGTCAAGACAGACGACGAGGGGCTGCGCGACAAGGACTGGCTTTACTCCTGGTTTGTCAGCATCCAGCCTGAGACTGACAAGCCCGCTGGATACCCCAACAGCGGGCGGTGTCGCACCAACCAGGGTTGTGATACGCAGAGTTACGTGGGCGCCATCAACAAGAGCAGACTGTGCGGCTACCGCGACTGGCGTTTGCCCAGCGCTGCTGAATTGGAGGGATTGCTGGAAGAGGTCCCCAACTCGCCAAAGATCGCCACGTTGTTCTTTCCCAACACCCCGGCCTCGTATTTCTGGAGCAGCGACTACGTGGCGCTGGAGGTGGGTGGCGCCGTGCTGGTGAGCTTCGAGCTCGGCCTGTCACTTTCCGGAAACAGCGCCAGTGGTGCCCATGTGCGCTTGGTGCGAGGTTCGTCAAAGCCATGAGGCGTCTGGTCAACCCCGGCGTTCTGCGCGCATGGTTGATTTTGGGTGCCGGTATCGTTGATGCTACAGGGCTAGCATTGGCGGCAGACCCGTCTCAGCTGACCGGCATGGTGTGTGCGGCGTGCCACGGTGCCGATGGCAACAGCACGGACCCCACCGTCCCAAAGCTGGCCGGCATGGATCAGGAATACCTGTTGCGTCAGCTCAAGGCGTTTTCGAGTGGCAAGCGCCGGGACGAGAGGATGGTCGATATCGTGATGGCCGTCGATCCAGATGATTTTGTCGGGCTGGCAAGTTATTACGGCCAGATGAAGCCCAAGCCAGGCCAAGTGACCGACGCTGCGCTTGCTGCCAAGGGCAAATCCGTGTTCGACGATGGCAATACCGACACTGGTGTGCCCGCTTGCGCGGGTTGCCACCAACCGGATGGGCGCGGCAACGCGCGTTTCCCGCGTCTGGCCGGTCAGCATCAGGGCTATGTGCTGAAACAACTCGCCGAGTATCGGAGTGGCCGGCGCGCTACCGACCCGCTGATGACCGCAGTTGGCAAGCGCTTGACCGACGACGATGCCAAAGCGCTGGCCGAGTACATTGCCGGACTGTGAAGGAGTTGATGGTGTTGCGACGAACCTTTGGACTGCTATGTGTCTTGATTGGCTGCACTACAGCATTGGCCCAATTGCCGTGGAATGCGCCCGATTCGGAAAAGACCACGGCACTCTCGCTCAAGGGCAATGTTGATCGGGGTGAGGTGGCCTTTGTGATCTGTCAAGGCTGCCATCGTGTGGGTGCACTCGGGCGACTGGATGGCAGCTATCCAAGTTTGGCCGGCCAGCACGCGACGGTTTTGGTTAAACAACTGGTAGATGTACGTAGCGGGCGGCGCAACAACCCAAAAATGCTACCGTTTGCCGACCACCAGGCGCTCTCGGTGCAGGATATTGCAGATATTGCGGTCTACCTGCAGCTGCTCCCGGTACCACCTGACCATGGTCGTGGCGACGGGAAATATCTGACCCAGGGCCAACAACTGTATGAGCGCGACTGCGCAGCTTGCCATGCGCACAATGGTATGGGCGATGCAAGCCGTTTTTTCCCGCGAATTTCTGGACAGCATTACCGTTATCTCGTTCGGGAGAGCCAGATGATTCGCAGTGGCGAGCGACGCAACGGCAATCCGGACATGATCAGCGCCATCAGCCACTACAGCGATCAAGAAATTGCCGCAGTTGCTGACTACGTGACGCGCCTTCCGGTCAGAGAAAACGCTGACTGAAAGTCGCCTCAATGATCAGTCTGGATCGGCTTGGGTGCCGGCGGGGACAGTTTGGCGCGTTCACCCAGCCCGCTGGCAACGCCAACCTTGGACTCCGCCACCTTGACCGCCTGGCTGATGGCATCGTGCTGCTCGGTATCCTTGGGCAGTTTCTTGAGCAGTCGGCGCCAGAAGTGCAGCGACTCGGCCCACTTCTCCTGCTGAAAGGCGGCGAGCCCGGCCAGTTCAAGAGCTTTTTCTTCCTCGTAATCGATGTCGAGAGCCTCCATCAACAATTCTCGTGGCCGCCCCACCAGGCTGCCACTGCGTAAGGCAATGGCTTCTGCGTATTGGGCAAGCATCTTGGCGCTCTTTGGCGCCTGGGTTGCAGCGTTACGCAAAGCTTCCTCGGCATCCGGGTAGCGCTCTAGGGCAACGTAGGCGCGGCCCAGTGTGTACCAGCCTTCAGCGTCGTTGGAGGAAGATTTGAGTTTATTCTCCAGCGCCTTGACCATGCCTTCTGTATCGTATTGCGCTTGGGCCTGTATGAGTGCCTGCTCCTTCAGAATATCTGGTGCACCAAGGTAAAGGTATAGGCCGACTGTGATGGCCGGAAAAGCCATCGCAATACCTAACAGCGATGAGCGCCGACCCGGAACCGATGATCCGGCGCGCAATCCGGACCATGCCGGAATGGCCCATGCCATCGCGATCATTACCGCTGCAATGATCCACAAGCTCATGCAGGTACTCCCTGGCGACGCGCGCCGATGGCCGCCAGTACGGCACCCAGCACCATGATCAGCGCCCCACCCCAAAGCCAACCGACAAACGGTTTCAGATACAACTGAACGCTCCAGCGTCCGTCTGTCAGGGGCTCGCCCAAAGCTACATAAATGTCACCAAAAAAACCGTAGCGAATGGCTGCTTCGGTTATAGGCTTTTGTGAACTGCGATACATGCGTTTCTCCGGCAGCAGCGTAGCCACCTCCGTCCCCGATTTGTTGAGCACCAGCGTGCCACGCATGGCCGAGTAATTGGCGACTGGTACCTCCTGCGTACCTTTAAAAACGAATTCGTATGCGCCGAGGGTGGCACTTTCTCCGGGTTTCATGGCGATGGTCTTTTCACTTTGGTACGCCGATACGAGGCCCATACCCAATACGCCGACAGCCAGGCCTATGTGTGCGAAGCCCATTCCATAGGCAGAAAGTGGCAAGCTTGCCGTGGCGCGATACCGCTGGACCAAACCACTCACCGTGGTCAGGCTGATCCAGCCGGCCAGCGTTACCCCCAGCGCCGCCTGCCAGCGCCAATCACCGGCAACAAATGGCAGCAGCCCACCCAATACGACCGCCAGGAGCGCCTGCCAGCGCACCCGCTGCAACAACACGGTTAGTTGCTCTTGTCCCCAACGCATCCAGGGAGCAATGCCTAGCAACAAGAGCACAGGCACCATCAAAGGCACAAACACGGCATTGAAGTAAGGCGGCCCAACGGAGATCTTGCCAAGATCCAAGGCATCAAGAACGAGTGGATAAAGGGTACCCAGCATGACCGTGAGCAAGGCAATCAACAAAAACACATTGCCGGTGAGCATCGCCGCCTCACGGGAAACTACCTTGAAGTGGCCTGCGACTTTCACCACTGCGGCACGCTTTGCAAACAAAAGCAAGGACCCACTGACCACAAGCCCGAGAAACACCAGGATGAACAGGCCGCGCAATGGGTCCTGCGCAAAAGCATGTACCGATGACAGTACGCCAGAGCGAACCAGAAAGGTTCCGAGCAACGCCAGAGAAAACGCAGCGAGGGACAGGAACACGGTCCATACACGCAACACGCCACTGCGACCCGTCACCACCAGCGAGTGCACCAGCGCTGTACCGGCAAGCCAAGGCATGAGTGAGGCATTCTCGCTCGGGTCCCAGAACCACCATCCACCCCAGCCAAGCTCGTAGTACGCCCAAAATGAACCGACCGCGACGCCCAGGGTGAGGAACGCCCAGGCTATCAGTGTCCAGGGGCGTATCCAGTGCGCCCAGTCCTCGTCAAATTTTCCCGAGATCAAAGCTGCAATGGCAAAGGCAAAAGCCACTGAGAAGCCAACATATCCCATGTAAAGTAGCGGCGGGTGGATGACCATGCCCGGATCCTGCAGCAAGGGGTTGAGATCATTCCCATTGGCCGGCGGTGGATGCAGGCGCATGAACGGATTCGAGGTGAATAAAACGAAGGCCAGAAAGCAAAAGCTCAATAGCCCCAGCACACCGATCACTCGGGCATGGAGTTCGGCCGGTAATTGACGCCCGGCTATCACGATCACAAGGGTCCAACTTGCCAGCAGCAGCGTCCAGAGCAGGAACGAGCCTTCGTGCGAACCCCAGGTGGCGGCTATTCGGTACTGCGGGGGAAGATGGCGGGACGAATGGTCAGCCACGTTCATCACCGAGAAGTCGTTGATCAGGAATGACCAAGCCAACGCCAGAAAGCCCAGCAACACGAACAGCCATTGGCCCTGTGCGGCTCCGCGAGCAATAGCCATCCACAGACGGTTATCACGTGAGGCACCGACAAGGCCCATCACACCCTGCAGCAATGCAAGTTGCAAGGCAATGATCAAGGACAGATGACCAAGTTCGGGAATCATGTCGCTCCAAAGTCAAACACAAAAAAGGGGGCGCGAACCAACGCGCCCCCGCATCAACTCACCCGAATATCAACGGTTCACTTGGCTGCCGTTGTTGTTTTTGCTGCAATCGCTTCCGTCAACACCTTGATGCCCGCTTGCGATTCATTCATCGACTTGGTTAGCGAATCCCGTGCAGCAGCCGGGTTGTGGAAACCAACCGAGTTCTCTGCTGTCCACCATTCCCAGAAAATGTGTGCTTGGTCATGGTTGGTCTGAGCCGCCTTGATGGCTTCTTCGGGCACGCCAGCAGCGCGGGCTTTCGGGAAGGTATCTATCAACTGTGCCAGCCAGTACTCAGCCTTGGCCAGCTTGCCGCGGGTGTAGTTCTGGATCGCGTCAATTTGATACTTGGCATTTTCTTCAGTCATTTCACCGTGGCACTTCACACAAGTTTCCTTGAGCATGGAGCGCGGTGATTTTTGCTGGTGATCGGTGAATGTTTTGCCATTTTTCTCGATCTTGCGCATGTGGCAGTCCTTGCACTCCACGCCTTCTTTTTCATGCTTGGAGCCCCAATAGGTCTCGGCTTCCGGGTGTTGCAACTTGGACAGGGCAGCGCCGGTGACGGCATGCTTGAAGTCCTTGAAGTTGATCTGTTGGGCTGCCGCTTTATAGTCAAATACATTGGCCCAGAAGAAGTGATTGGCACGGCGATCCGCCATGGTGACGGCGCCACCGGTGGCCGTGTCAATACCCGGGTTGCAGTTGTACTCCACGTGGCATTGGGCACACATCAGGTTGGAGTCGGGTTTGGACAACAAGCCAATGGCACGGAAGCCGTCACGGAACTCTACCTTCTTGATCGGATTTTTGGCACTCTTGGCTTTGTCCAGAGGGTAAGTCCCCAGACCGCGATCAACCACCGCGTTGATCAGCGCATCACGCACCACCCGCGGTGCCGATGAGTGTGGGTCATGGCACATGAAGCAGTTGAGCGAGTGTGTAATGTCCTTGGCGAACTCAACAGGTTTGGACACGCGGCTCCACTTGGCTTTCGGGTCCGGGTCGCCCATGTACTTCCAGCGCAGGATGTTGTCGAACGACTTGCAATTCATACACACGGGATTGGCAGCCGTTGCTACCTGGGGCATGAACGCCTTCTGGTCAGTATTGCTGGGGTCGCTGTCCTTGAGAATGACTGTCCACAAATTGGATACGGCATTGCGTGCATCCGTGATGCGAGTCCAGTCCTTCATCTGGAAGCGGCCTCCGTAGGCACGATCCACAATGAGGTGGTCCAGGGTCATGAAGACGTGGCTGCGCGGCTCGGCATGCTCTTTGGTAAAGCCATGCGGTGCCATCAGCTTGTCAAACATGGGGGAAACACCCCGCATCGTCGCCTTTTCCAGTTTGGCACCGGAGTCGTAGTTCATGTTGGCGAAGGTGTTGAACTGTTCCTGGTGGCAGGTTGCGCAAGCTGCATGGTCGGTCCGGGTGCCGATAGACGCCTGGGTCGGTGCCAGAGGTTTGCCGTCGTTCTTGACGTGCTCATCAGAACCGGTATGACAGTAGGCGCAATTCACGCTGGCGTGTTTGCTGCTCACGTGAAATTCTTTGATGTCCTTGTGGCAACCGTAGCAGGATGCCACATCCACCATCTTGATCTTTGCCTCTGCCGACTTGGCGAGGTTGCCTTTCATCTGACTGACCGTGGAATCCTGCTGCTTCGAATATGCCGGATCCGGCCCTGACGCCAGGGCGCCCGATGCACCGAACAGCACGGCAGCGCAAACCGCTACTGTTCGGGCGAGCCGACGCAAGAACTTGCTGGTACTCATCTTTCTCACCCTCTCAGTTGATTAATAAAGACCCTATTACCGTCGAGGAGTCTAGAAAGCGCCCAAAAAAATAACCTTAATCTAGTTCAAGAATTTCAGATGCGACGCTCGGGAAATGGGGCAATTTGCGCATCACTCGTAGTTTGCGTGATCCAACGCAACAAGCGGACAAATAGGGCCATGACAAGCAGAAAACTTAATATGGTTCAATTTTTTTGCTGCTGGCGACTATTAGACTTTGCCGCCGCCAGTGCATATTGCACGCTGATGTCGGCAAATCCATCATGAATATCTCAAGTGCCATCGTTTATGCCAAACCTCTGCACGAAACCGCTTTGCGCGCGCAACTGACGGCATTGCCCGGAGTTGAAATCCACGCCAACACTGAAGACGGTCGCCTCATCGTGACACTGGAGTGCGACGACGATGAGCAATCAATTGATCTTTACAAAACCATCGAACACCTGCCTGGGGTGCTATCGGTGGCCATGATTTACCAGCAAACCGAATCCAACCCAGATCAGGAGTTAACGCCATGCAAGTAACCCGTCGTGAATTGATCAAAGCCAATGCTGTTACCGCGGCGGCTGCTGTGATTGGCATAAGCATACCGGGGGCTCAGGCATTGGCCCAATCTGGCACCAATGAAGGTGTTCGCTGGGACAAGGGTGTGTGCCGATTTTGCGGCACCGGCTGTGGCGTGTTAATCGGCACCAAGGACAACCGGATTGTGGCGACCCAGGGCGACCCGGATGCGCCGGTGAACAAGGGACTCAACTGCATCAAGGGTTATTTCCTGTCCAAAATCATGTACGGCAAAGACCGCCTGACCGAGCCGCTGTTGCGCATGAAAGATGGCAAATACGACAAAAACGGCGAGTTTGCCCATGTGTCCTGGAAGCAGGCCTTCGACATCATGGAAGAAAAGGCTAAAGCCGCACTCAAGGCCAACGGCCCCAAATCGGTGGGCATGTTTGGCTCGGGCCAATGGACCATCTGGGAGGGTTATGCCGCCGCCAAGCTGTTCAAGGCCGGTTTTAGATCCAACAACATCGACCCCAACGCACGCCATTGCATGGCCAGCGCGGTAGCCGGTTTCATGCGCACCTTTGGCATTGACGAGCCCATGGGCTGTTATGACGATGCCGAACACGCCGATGCCTTTGTGCTCTGGGGCGCCAACATGGCCGAGATGCACCCGATTTTGTGGAGCCGCATCACCGACCGGCGCCTGACCGCCAAACACGTCAAGCTACAGGTGCTGTCCACTTTCACCCACCGCTCCTGTGAGCTCGCCGATGCCGAACTGATCTTCAACCCGCAGAGCGATCTGGCGATCCTGAACTACATCTGCAACTACATCATCCAGAACGGTGCGGTGAATGAGGCTTTTGTCAAACGCAATGTGAATTTCCGCAAGGGCGTGACCGACATCGGCTATGGCTTGCGGCCCAACCACCCGCTAGAGCAAGTGGCCGGCAACAACGGCTACCCCGGTGCCGATGGCAAGCCCAAGGGCAACCCGGGCGCATCAGCCCCCATGACCTTTGATGAATTCAAGGCCTTTGTGTCGGAGTACACGCTGGACAAGGCGCACCAGATTTCTGGCGTGCCCAAGGACAAGTTGGAGGCGCTGGCCAAGGTCTACGCCGACCCGAAAACCAAGGTGGTGTCGTACTGGACCATGGGCTTTAACCAGCACACGCGTGGCACCTGGGTCAACAACATGATCTACAACGTGCACCTGCTGGTGGGCAAAATCTCGGAGCCGGGCAATGGGCCGTTTTCACTCACTGGCCAGCCGTCCGCCTGCGGCACCGCGCGCGAAGTGGGCACCTTTGCCCACCGCCTGCCCGCCGACATGGAGGTCACCAACCCGGCCCACCGGGCGATTGCCGAGAAGCAGTGGAAGCTGCCCGCTGGCACGGTGCCGGACTGGGTTGGCTTGCACGCTGTGGCCCAAAGCCGCGCGCTGAAAGACGGCAAGCTCAACTTCTACTGGACCACCACCACCAACAACATGCAGGCCGGGCCCAACATCAACGATGAAATCTGGCCTGGGTTCCGCAACCCGGCCAACTTCATTGTGGTGTCGGACGCTTACCCTACCGTGACCGCCATGGCGGCAGATCTGATCTTGCCCTCGGCGATGTGGGCTGAAAAGGAAGGCGCGTTTGGCAATGCCGAGCGCCGCACCCAGTTCTGGCGCCAGCAGGTGCCGGCACCGGGCAAGTCCAAGTCCGACTTGTGGCAATACGTTGAGTTTTCCAAGCGCTTCAAGGTCGAAGAAGTCTGGCCGGCCGACCTGATGGCCAAAGCCCCTGAGCTCAAGGGCAAAACCCTGTACGACGTGTTGTACGCCAATGGCCAGGTCAACAAGTTTCCTGCCTCTGAAATCCAGAAGGGCTTTGACAATGACGAGGCCAAAGACTTCGGTTTCTATCTGCAAAAGGGACTGTTTGAAGAATACGCCGAGTTTGGCCGCGGTCATGCCCACGACCTAGCCCCGTTCGAGACCTACCACCAGGCGCGCGGTCTGCGCTGGCCGGTGGTGGACAACAAGGAAACCCTGTGGCGCTTCCGCGAAGGTTTCGACCCCTATGTAAAAAAAGGCGAAGGTGTCAAGTTTTACGGCAAGCCCGATGGCAAGGCCTGGATTTTCGCCCTGCCCTGGCAACCGGCGGCCGAGGCACCCGATGCCGAGTTTGACTCTGTACCGTGCCATGCCCGATGCCTGGCTGTACATGCACCCGGATGACGCGAAGAAGCGCGGCCTGCAACGCGGCGACACGGTCAAGGTGTCAACCCGGCGCGGTGAACTCAGTACCAAGGTGGAAACCCGTGGGCGCAACAAGCCACCGCTGGGACTGGTGTTCATGCCGTTTTTTGACGAACACCGGTTGGTCAACAAACTGACGCTGGACGCCACTTGCCCGATCTCGAAAGAGACTGATTTCAAGAAATGCGCATGCAAGGTGGTGAAGGCCTGAACTTCTGGGCTCTGAACGTGACATATTTTGCTCTAGTCACATTTCCGAAAACCCGCAGTGCACGCCGGGTATCCGACTACGCGAATGTCCCCCGGCTTGGGCTGCGCCCAAGCCTCCTCCTTAATTTGGCAAAACCCCAAGTCCACGCTCCGTCAGACACCCGACGCACACTGCTAAACGTTATTGGCTTCGTTTTCATTGCTTAAGCCTATTCATCATGTCACGCCCCTCTGACCGCCGTGAGTTTTTGCTGGACACCGCCAAGATGGCTTGCGGTGTGGGGGCGCTTGGGCTGGGTTTGGGGCTGGTAAGCCGGCAAGCCAAGGCACTGCCTGCGGGTGCGATTCGCCCACCCGGTGCGGGTACGGAGGACGATTTTCAGGGGGCTTGTATTCGCTGCGGTTTGTGCGTGCGCGATTGCCCGTATGACATCCTGAAGCTTGCCACGCCTGAGCAACCCGTGGCGACCGGCACGCCGTTTTTTGTGGCGCGCGCCAAACCCTGCGAGATGTGTGAGGACATTCCCTGCATCAAAGCCTGCCCCACCGGTGCGCTGGACCACCAGCTCACCGACATCAAAAAGTCCAAAATGGGCCTGGCGGTGCTGGTCGATCATGAGACCTGCCTGAACTTTCTGGGCCTGCGCTGTGACGTGTGTTACCGGGTCTGCCCAGTCATCGACAAAGCCATCACGCTGGACCTGCAGCACAACCAGCGCACTTCCAAACACGCCATGTTCTTGCCCACGGTGCATTCCGAGGCCTGTACCGGCTGTGGCAAGTGTGAGGCCTCGTGTGTGCTGGAAGTGGCCGCCATCAAGGTTTACCCGGTCAAACTGGCCAAAGGCGAGCTGGGTACACATTACCGCTTGGGCTGGGAAGAAAAGCGCAAGGAAGGCAAGTCGCTGGTGGAAAACCGCAACCTGCGTGATCTGCCCGACCGTCTACCCGAGGGCGTCAAGCTACCCGGTCACTGGGATCCCGGCAGCACCGCAGCCCCCAGCGGCAACACCCCTTTACCGGATGAGGCCGCGCGATGAGCCACCCCGCCATGAAACTGGCCCAAGAGGCCATTGAAGCCAAGGGCTGGTGGCGCGCGCACCGCTTTTTAGTGCTTCGGCGCTTGTCGCAGATCACTATATTGCTATTATTTTTGATGGGTCCTTGGTTTGGATGGTGGCTGGTCAAGGGCAACCTGAATTACAGCCTGACACTGGGCGTGCTGCCCCTGGCCGACCCGCTGGTGCTGCTGCAGTCGGTGCTGACGCGCCATGTGCCCGAGCGCAACGCCCTGATTGGCGCGTTGATCATTCTGGTGTTTTACCTGACGGTAGGCGGGCGGGTGTATTGCTCGTGGGTCTGCCCGGTCAATCTGGTCACCGATGCGGCCAGCGCGCTGCGCCGCAAGCTCGACATTCGCGGTGGTGCCGACTTGCCACGCAACACGCGTTACTGGGTTTTGGGCCTGATATTGGTTCTGGCGGCTACCACTGGCGGCATCGTCTGGGAGCTGGTCAACCCGGTGTCGATGTTGCCACGAGGGCTGATGTTTGGCATGGGTGCGGGTTGGCTGCTGATCGCGGGCATCTTCTTGTTTGACTTGTTTGTCATGAAACGCGGCTGGTGCAGCCACCTGTGTCCGGTGGGTGCTTTTTACGGCCTGCTAGGGCGTTTTAGCTTGTTGCGGGTGTCCGCCACCAAGCGCGCTGCCTGCAACGATTGCCTGGACTGCTTTACCGTTTGCCCAGAGCAACAAGTTATCAAGCTGCCACTGAAAGGGGCAGCCAAAGGTGCCAGCCCGATCATCCTGTCAGGGAACTGCACCAACTGCGGCCGCTGCTTGGATGTCTGCTCCAAAGACGTATTTTCCTTTGGCACCCGGTTCAGTTCAGGTGCCAAACCACCCCACAGCCCCGCGCTGCCGCCCACCTGATTTCACCGACTCAATCACATTGGAGACACCATCATGAAGATGACCCTCAAACTTTCACTGATCGCCATGCTGGCCGTTACCGTCGTCGCCTGCGCGAGCACCGCCGCCGTTCAGTTGAGCAGTTTGCGTGACAGCAGTGTGCCCACAACCGATACAGCACCGTCAACAAAGGCTTATGTCGGCAAGCGTCCGGGACAACACGCCCTGATCGTGCGCGCCTTTGAGACCCAGCCGCCGCTAATTCCCCACACCATTGAAAATTATGAAATCAATGCGACGGAGAACGCTTGCTGGGAGTGCCACAACAGCAACGATTTCAAGGGCAAGCCGATGCCAATGGTCGGCAAGAGCCATCTGCTAGGCCCGGTGGTGACCGATGTGACACCCAAGCTGAACATGCAACGCTGGCAATGCGACAACTGCCATGTGCCACAAGTCGATGCCAAGCCGCTGGTGGACAACAACTTCAAGAGCTGAAGATCCCAATCCAACGTGGCAAGTCTGCAGTTCAAGCAGACTGGTTTCAAGGACCTAGGCTCACAATCTAATCAAAATTGAGCCCATTGCGCGAGTCCCTCCGCCGGGGACAGACGCAGGCCAGCACTCTGGTTGGGTGCTGGCCAAATCTCCAGCGGTGCCTTTGCAGCTTTTTTCCTTGACGTCGTCAATTTCAATCATGGGCTGGCACCGTATTGGGCAAGTCGTTTGACATCCAGGATGCGAATCTCACGTTTGTCGATCTTGATCAGTTCGTCGGCTTCAAGTTCATGCAGCACCCGCGAAAAATACTCGGGTGTCAACGACAGTCGGGATGCAATGGTAGCTTTGCTCACGGGCAGTGACACGGTCAAGCGCTGCTCTGGCTCAATGTCTTTGTTATCGACATCACGCAACAGGTAGCCAATCAGGCGTTGCGCGCCGCTGTGCAGCGCATAGCCCTCGACGTCCTGCACTAATCCGTGCAGTCGGCGTGAAATACCAGCCAGCATGCGCAATGCAAACTTTGGATCCTGCGCAACTTCCTTGAACACAATATCCTTGCTGACGCGCATCAGCAAGGTGTCACACAAGGCCTGGACGTTCAGAAAGTAAGGCATTTCCAGGAACATAATGGCTTCGGCGAAACTGTGCCCGGGTCCGATGATCTCAATGACCTTTTCCTGCCCTGAGGGTGAAGACACATAGAGCTTGACTTGGCCCACGATCACCACATGAAACGAATCACAGACATCTCCGGTTCTAAACACCATGTCGCCTCTACCAACGCGGTTCAGGCTGCAACCTTGTAACAGTCGGGTCCGCTCATCGTCTGACAAAACGCTGAACAAGGGTACAACGGACAGGTAGCGCAGAATATCCACACGATCGCGTTCGGTTTTCATGGTTGGTGTCTTGGTTTTCTGTTTTGCAGCGCGTCCGGTTCCAAGCTTAGCGAACTATCGGGGAAGGTGTCTAGTCGCTATTGTTGCAATTTTTTCGCTGAAATTTGATTTGCCTCGTGGACAAGGGTAACCCTGCCGATTGTTAACAGCAATTTTGGTTAAATCGTACTTGCATCCATATGAAAAAAAGACCAACAGCCACGGCCAAAACTCCAATGGCTCCTTACGCTGCACAAGAGCCAGACAGATTGAAAAGTCGATTTCTACCGCTGAATGACCGCTGCTGATTCTTTCGTCAAGTCTATGACCGCTGACTGGAACGAATTTCTACGACTGGTTGTGGCCATTTGGAGGTGCCGCGATCATCGAAATCAACGCGACATTGCTGACCTTCAAATGCAGGTCTGAACGGCCGGTTTGGCTGAGACATTTTGGCGCGCTGGATGGCAGCAATCAGCCCTTGGAGCTGACCTAGGTTTTAGCCAGTGCGAGCACGCACAGGTTGCGGTTTTAAATTCGAATGGCTGGCGACGCTGAAACCGGAATCAGTGTTTTCGTTGGATCGGAATGGCTGGTTTTTTGGTCCGATTACGCAATTCGCCTGGCGTGACATGCGCGCATAGCAAACCGATCACTTTTCGATAAATCTGAACAAAGACTTTGATGTCCTGTTGTGACGCTC
>JAIFMR010000029.1 GCA_020048255.1 Rhodoferax sp.
TCTTGCGCAGGTCGCTCATGTAATCCTCTAATACAGACACATCAGCCACCGGTGCAAAAAACGGGTTGTGGGGCACATGGTCCCAGGACTCAAACGCCACCGGCAGTTCGCCCACTTGCGTCATGCAGCCACGAAACGTGGTGCCGTATTTTTCAGCCAGCCACTTTTTGGCCACTGCGCCGGCGGCCACCATGGGGGCGGTCATGCGCGCGCTGCTGCGGCCCCCACCACGCGGGTCGCGCAGGCCGTACTTTTGAAAATAGGAATAGTCGGCATGGCCCGGGCGAAAGGTCTGGGCGATGTTGCCGTAATCTTTGCTGCGCTGGTCGGTGTTTTTGATCAGCAGGCAAATTGGGGTACCGGTGGTTTTGCCCTCGTACACACCCGACAAGATCTCGACCGCATCAGGCTCGTTGCGCTGGGTGACAAACTTGCTGGTGCCGGGGCGACGGCGGTCCAGGTCAGGCTGAATGTCTGCCTCGCTTAAGGCCATTCCCGGTGGGCAGCCGTCAATCACGCAGCCAATGGCCGGGCCGTGGGATTCACCAAAATTGGTGACTGCAAATAATTTTCCGAAGGTGTTTCCGCTCATGGGGCGCGATTATCCCAGAGCGAGCCCCACGCGGGGGCCCTGGCCAAAATACTAGAGCTTGGGGCCTTCTTCTTCAGGCTGCTCACCTTCGGGCCAATCGTGAATGTAGGCCTTGAGCATCTTGTTTTCAAAGTTCTGGCTGTCCACCACAGCACGGGCCACGTCATGAAAACTGATCACGCCCATGAGCATGCGCTTGTCCATGACGGGCATGTAGCGCGCGTGACGGTCCAGCATCATGCGACGCACTTCGTCCATGTCGGTTTCCATGGTGCAGGTCAGGGGATGGTCGTCCATGGCGGTGCGCACCACGGTGCTGCTCACGTTGCCACCGGTTTTGACCAGCACCTGGGTCAACTCACGCACCGTCAGCATGCCCACCAAATCGCCGTGTTCCATGACCACCAGGGAGCCGATGTCGCGCTCAGCCATCAGACCTAGCGCCTTGATCAGCGGCTCCTCAGGAGTCACGGTATAGAGCGTGCTGCCCTTGATGCGCAAAATATCACTGACTTTCATAACGATTCTCCAGGAAAAAGGGCTGAGGCTGATGGGTTGGCAGGCGTGAAATATAGCCCACAATCTGCGCCTGCAAGCTAGTGATTTCCAGCAGTTGGCCCCCACTGAGCTGAAAATATCTGGCAGACGACCCCGCCCAACCCTGAAAGAACCCCATGCCCGGCTATTCAGACCCTGGTTTTGACACCCTCGCGCTGCACGCGGGTGCCGCACCCGACCCCAGCACCGGTGCCCGCGCGGTGCCCATTTACCTCACCACCTCCTTCGTTTTTGAATCCAGTGAGCACGCCCAGTCACTCTTCAATCTGGAGCGCGCTGGGCACGTCTACTCCCGCATCAGCAACCCCACCAATGCCGTCCTGGAGCAACGTATTTCGGCGCTGGAGGGCGGCATCGGCGCCATCAGTTGCGCCAGCGGCCAGGCCGCGCTGCACCTGGCCATTGCCACCTTGATGGGGGCCGGCAGCCACATCGTGGCCAGCACAGCGCTGTATGGCGGCAGCCAAAACCTGTTGCATTACACGTTGCGCCGTTTTGGCATTGACACCACTTTCGTCAAACCCGGTGACATCGACGGCTGGCGTGCTGCCGTGCGACCCAACACCAAGCTGTTTTTTGGCGAGACCGTGGGCAACCCGGGGCTGGATGTGCTGGACATCCCCACCGTCAGCAGCATCGCGCATGAAGTGGGTGTGCCGCTGCTGGTGGACTCGACCCTGACCACGCCCTGGCTGATCCAGCCGTTTGAGTTGGGTGCGGATTTGGTTTACCACTCCGCCACCAAGTTTTTGAGCGGTCACGGCACGGTGATTGGTGGCCTGGTGGTGGACGGTGGCAGGTTTGAATGGGACGCTTCAGCCAGTGCGGGCAAATTTGCCGAACTCACCCACGCCTACGATGGTTTTCACAACATGGTGTTTTCAGAAGAATCGACGGTGGGCGCCTTTTTGCTGCGGGCGCGACGCGAAGGGCTGCGCGACTTTGGTGCCTGTTTGAGCCCGCACTCAGCCTGGTTGATTCTGCAGGGCATGGAAACCTTGTCGCTGCGCATGGCCCGGCACATGAGCAACACCCAAAAAGTCGTCGAATTTCTGGCCAGCCAACCCCTGGTGTCACGGGTTGGCCATCCGATGCTGCCCAGCCACCCCAGCCACGCGCTGGCGACCCAACTGCTGCCGCGCGGGGCGGGATCGGTGTTCAGCTTTGACCTGAAGGGCAGCCGGGAACAAGGCAAGAAGTTTGTCGAAACATTGAGGGTTTTCAGCCACCTGGCCAATGTGGGCGACTGCCGCAGCCTGGTGATTCACCCGGCCAGCACCACCCATTTCCGCATGACCGACGAGGCGCTGGCCGCTGGCGGCATCACCCAGGGCACGATACGCCTGTCCATCGGGCTGGAAGACGCCGACGATCTCATTGACGATCTGAAGCGTGCCTTGAAAGCCGCAGAGAAAGCCTGAGGGAACCTGTATGTATCTCACCGTCAACGACGCCAAGACCTACTGCTACACCGGCGGCAAGGCCTTTGATGCGAGCCGGCCCACCGTGCGCTACCTGGCCCACCACGGCTGGAACGTGCTGGCCATTGACTTGCCCGGCCATGGCCGCAGCCAAGGCGAAGCCCCGGACAGCGTGGAAGCCGCTGCCGACGCCATTGCCGCGCTGCTGGACGCCGCCGGTGTGCAAACTGCCGCGCTGGTGGGACACAGTTGGGGATCATTGATTGCGCTGGAAGCGGCGGCCCGGTTGCAAAAGCGAGTGAGCCACCTGGTGCTGATTGGCACCGCGTTTCCCATGAAAGTGTCCCCCGCGCTGCTGGAAGCATCGGTGAACGCACCCGAGCAAGCCATCAAACTGGTCAACGTTTTTTCGCGCAGCACGCTGGCGCCACCGCCCTCTGCGCTGGGGCCGGGTACCTGGGTTTATGGGGCTTCCATGGCGCTGGGCCGGCGTGTGCTGGCCAGCAACACCGCTGTCAATGTGTTTCACAGGGGCTTTTTAGCTTGCGACAGTTATGCCAACGGCGAGTTGGCCATGCGGCAGGTCACCTGCCCGGTGTTGTTTGTGCTGGGTGAACAAGACCAGATGACGCCGCCCAAAGCCGCTCAAGGCTTAATCCAGGCGGCCCGGGCCCGCACAGCCCCTGTTCAGGTCACGCGCCTGCCCGTGGGACACAACCAGATGACCGAGGCCCCTGACGCCACGCTGTTTGCGCTGCGGGACTTCATCAACACCTGAATTCAATACACAGTCCGGCTGAACTGATGCTTCTATTTTTATAGTGCATTGCGCATATTCAGCTTGGGCCAGAGGCCGTTTTTCCATAAATTTTCGGTGCTGGCTTCGCGTTGCAACAACAGGGCGTCAAACAGCGGCGCCAGCAGCGTGACGTCGGGGTCGGGCAGCAACACCAATCGGGGCATCGCGTTGGGGCGTTCCTCTTGCAACTGGCCCAGCCAGTCAAGTTCCAGCAGAGTTTCCATGACCGGCTCCAGTTGCAATTGATCGACCTGCAACAACACGCTTAACTGCTCCAGGCTCAGGCCTTTTTCTGGTAACTGTCGCACCCGCTCCAATTGCTGCAACATCTCCAGCGCCAGCAAGAATTGCCAGCCGTGGGCGCGTGCGCGGCGCTGCACACCTGTGAGCAAACTGGGCAAATACGCTGTGATCACAGCCCCCAGCAGAACAATCACCCAGCCCACGTAAATCCACACCAACAAAATCGGCACCGTGGCAAAGGCACCGTACAGCACGGAATAGGTAGGCACTTTGGCCAGGTACATCACCAGCACGCTTTTGGCAATCTCAAACCCCGCCGACACAAACAGACCACCGGCCCAGGCGTGGCCCCACCGCACCCGGGTGTTGGGCACAAAGTGATACAGCGCGGCCATACCCCAGGCAAACAGCACAAACTGCAAGGTATCAAGCAACAACTGCACCCCACCGGGAATCACCCCCACCAGGCCCTTGGAGGCCGACAAGGCATAGGAAGTGATGCTCAGACTCACTGCCAACAGCAAGGGCCCCAGCGTCATCACGGCCCAATACACCAAGACACGCTGGCCCAGCGGCCGCGGTTGGCGCACCCGCCAGATGCTGTTGAGCGTGCGATCAATGGTCAATATCAGGGCCAAAGCAGTGAAAAACAACACCGCCAGACCCACACCGCCAAGCCGACTGGCCTTACCTGCAAACTGGGTCAGGTAACCCAGCACTTGCCGTGCAATGCTGTCGGGGATCAAACTTTCAATCAGCCACTTTTGCAACACGCCCTGAAACTTGGCAAACATCGGGAAAGCTGTAAAAACTGCCAGCAGCACCGTAAAAAGTGGCACCAGCGCAATCGTGGTGGTGAAAGTCAGGCTGCTGGCGGTCAGACCTAGGCGATCTTCACGGAAACGCTCGCGCAGCGTCTGGACGGTGTTTTTCCAGGGGAAATGTGACAAATTTCCAAGAAACTCGTGCAAGCGTTGCCGCCAAGGCACGGGGGTCTCGGGATTTGGGTTGGGAGAAATCGATGTCAAACTCATGGCCGCTATGATGCCACCGCTATGACCACCCCAGAAAATGCCACGCTCACCGGCCCACCCACCCTCAACCTGCCTGCCTCCAACCCGGTCAAAGCCACGCGTGTTTTGGCCGTGGGCAGCCTGCTGGGGCTGATTGCCCTGGGCCTCGCCTGGGAGCTTTTTCTGGCACCGATCCGGCCCGGTGGCTCGTGGCTGGCGTTGAAAGTGTTGCCGCTGTGCGTACCCCTGGCGGGCTTGCTTAAGAACCGCATGTACACCTACCGCTGGGTGAGTCTGATGGTGTGGCTGTACTTCACCGAGGGTGCGGTGCGTGCCTACAGCGACAAACCCCCGGGCAACTATCTGGCCATGATCGAAGTGGCCCTGTGCCTGCTGCTGTTTTTGGCCTGCGCCCTGCATGTGCGACTGCGCTTGCGCCACCCCCAGGTTCTTGCTGACAAAGAAACCGCCCATGCAAACGCTGATTGATAAGTTAAGCACAATCGTCGGCCCGGCACACGTTCTGACGCAGGGCGACTTGAGCGCCTGGGAAGTGGACTGGCGCCAACGCGGCAACGGCAAAGCCCTGGCCGTGGTGCGCCCGGCCTGCACCGACGAAGTCGCCCGCGTGGTCAAGGCCTGCGCTAAGTACCACACTGCGCACCCCGACAGTGGCCTGAGCATCGTGCCCCAAGGCGGCAACACCGGGCTGGTAGTGGGGTCCACACCCGATGCCTCGGGCCAGCAGATTGTGCTGAGCCTCAAGCGCATGAATGCCGTGCGCCAAGTGGACGCTGCCAACCTGACCCTGACCGCCGAGGCGGGCTGTATTTTGCAAACCGTGCAAGAACGCGCGCAGGCCGCCGGATTGTTGTTGCCCCTGAGCCTGGCGGCTGAGGGAACGTGCACCATAGGTGGCAATTTGGGGACCAACGCAGGCGGCACACAGGTGGTGCGCTTTGGCAATGCGCGTGATCTGTGCCTGGGCCTTGAAGTGGTGACGGCCCAGGGTGAGGTTTGGCACGGTTTGAGCGGCTTACGCAAGGACAACAC
>JAIFMR010000100.1 GCA_020048255.1 Rhodoferax sp.
AGCACCTACACCTATGTGCTGTTTGACCCGCTGACGCGTGACGCGATCATCATTGACCCGGTGGACACGCAAATCCAGCGCGATCTGGAAGCCTTGCGCAGTCGCCAGCTCAAACTGGTCTGGGCGCTTGAAACCCACGCGCATGCCGACCACATCACCAGTGCCGGGCAACTGGCCGAGTTGGCCGGCGCTAAAACCGCTGCGCCAGCTGCCTGTGGCATCACCACGGCAGCGGTGCAACTGAACGATGGCGACACCCTTGCGTTTGGTAACGAGCAGATTCGGGCGCTGCACACGCCGGGCCACACGGCGGGCAGCATGTGTTTTGTCTGGCGCGACCAGGTGTTTACTGGCGACACCTTGCTGATCAATGGCTGTGGACGCACTGATTTTCAATCGGGCAGTTCTGAGGCCATGTTTCACAGCCTGACCCAGGTGTTGTTCAAGCTGCCTGATGCTACCGTGGTCTGGCCTGGGCACGACTACCAGGGGCGCACGCACTCGACCATCGGCCACGAGAAGGCCAGCAATGCACGCGTGGCCGGCAAGACGCGGGATGAATTCGTGGCCATCATGGCCGCATTGCATTTGCCGCCGCCCAAACGCCTGCACGAGGCGGTGCCTGCCAACCTGCACAGCGGGATGCGCCACGACGCCCACACCGGCAGCAGCCTGCACGTGCAGCCGGCCCAGGGCTACGCGGGCGATGTCAGTGGTGTGCTGGCCTGGGAATGGGTGCAGAGTGGCGAGGCGGTGCTGGTGGATGTGCGCTCGGATGCCGAGCGTGCCTGGGTAGGCTTTGTGCCTGACGCGCCCGCCGTGGCCTGGAAACAATGGCCCGGCATGGTGAACAACCCGAACTTTGACGCCGAGCTGTTGGCCGCCGTGCCCGCCGGAAAAAAGGTGACGCTGCTGTGCCGCAGCGGTGTGCGCTCCATTGCCGCGGCCAAGCGGGCCACCGAGCTGGGTTTGCAGGCCTACAACATTCTGGAAGGCTTTGAGGGTGACCCGGATGGCCATGCCCAGCGTGGCCACCAGGGTGGCTGGCGTTTTCACGGCCTGCCATGGCGACAAAGCTGAAGCGCGCCGGATGGTCGGTGCGAATGTGCCGATAATGCCGCCATGACTTTTTTGGCCGTAGATATTGGCAACACCCGCCTGAAGTGGGCGCTGCACACTGCCCCCCGTCGCGACGCACCGGTGCTGGCGCAAGGCGTTGAGTTTCTGGAAAACATCGACAAACTCGCCGAGGGCGACTGGGCCCGACTGGCTTCACCCAAGCAGATGCTGGGTTGCGTGGTGGCGGGTGACGCCGTCAAGCGCCGGGTTGAAGAACAAATGGAGCCGTGGGACGTGTCCGCGCAGTGGGTGGTGGCCAGCTCGGCGGAAGCCGGGCTAACCAATGGCTACGATTACCCAGCCCGCTTGGGTGCCGACCGCTGGGTCGCCATGATTGGTGCATGGCACCGTGGCTTGTCGCAAGGCCCGGCGCGCCCGATGGTGGTGGTGATGGTCGGCACGGCTGTGACGGTGGACGCCATTGACGCCAGTGGGCGTTTTTTGGGTGGTCTGATTTTGCCGGGCCACGGCATCATGTTGCGCGCCCTGGAGTCCGGCACCGCCGGCTTGCATGTGCCTACGGGCAATGTGTGCGAGTTTCCGACCAACACCAGCGACGCCCTGACCAGCGGGGGCACCTACGCCATTGCTGGTGCCGTGGAGCGCATGGTGGCGCATGTGCGCCAGCGCTGTGGCGCTGAGCCGCGCTGCATGATGACGGGTGGCGCGGGCTGGAAGATGGCCCCCAGCATGTCTTTGTCTTTTGAGCTGGTGGACAACTTGCTGTTTGATGGGCTGCTGGAGATGGCCGCCCGCCGGTTTGCATAAGAAATAGGGCTCTAGCCCTTGTGTAATATGCGCAAGAAGCTATTATTTTTGATGAGATAACCACCGTTCTGCCAAGC
Organism: Rhodoferax sp.; assembly: GCA_020048255.1. GTDB lineage: Bacteria > Pseudomonadota > Gammaproteobacteria > Burkholderiales > Burkholderiaceae_C > Rhodoferax. The sequence goes on from JAIFMR010000100.1 coordinate 1,965, forward strand.
GCACCCAATAGGTGGCACCGAGCGGCAGCAGGGCGTCATTGAAGTCGTAACTCGGGTTGTGCAACATGCAGGGCCCCGCCCCATGACCCAGGCTGCGGTGCGCGCCGTCACCATTGGCAATGAAGGCATAACAACCGGGTTTGGCCTGCAACATGTACGAAAAATCCTCGGCACCCATGGTGGGCTCTTGAGCCTGTACCTGGTCGGCCCCGACAATGCTGGCCATCACCTGGCGGCAAAACTCGGCCTCTGGCGCGCTATTGATGGTAGGCGGATAGTTGCGCCGGAACTCAAAGTCAGCCTGCAGGCCAAAGGCGGCACAAAGTTGTTCGGTCATACTTTGCATGCGCGCCTCAATCAAGTCCAGCACCTCCAATGAAAAAGTGCGCACCGTGCCCTGCAGTTCGCAGGTATTGGGAATGACGTTGGTGGCCTCACCGGCGTGGATCATGGTGACCGAGATCACACCCGCATCGATCGGCTTGAGGCTGCGGCTGATGATGGTTTGAAACCCCTGCACCAATTGACACGCCACCGGGACCGGGTCAATGGCGTTGTGCGGCATGGCGGCATGGCCACCTTTGCCGTGCAGGGTGATCTTGAATTCATTGCTGGAGGCCATGACCGGGCCGGCACTGGCGGCAAAACAGCCCACTGCGGAACCTGGCCAGTTGTGCAGACCAAACACGGCCTCCATGGGAAACTGCTCAAACAAGCCGTCACGAATCATCTCGCGCGCGCCACCACCACCCTCTTCCGCTGGCTGAAAAATCAGGTAGACCGTGCCGTCAAAGTCGCGATGGGTGCTGAGGTAATGAGCCGCACCGAGCAACATGGCGGTGTGGCCATCGTGACCGCAGGCGTGCATCTTGCCGGGCTGGTGGCTGGCATGGGCAAAGGTGTTGACTTCTTGCATGGGCAAGGCGTCCATGTCGGCGCGCAAACCGATGGCGCGGCTGGAGCTGCCGCTTTTGACAATGCCCACCACGCCTGTGGTGCCCATGCCGCGGTGGATGGGGATACCCCACTCGGTGAGCTTTTGCGCCACCACATCAGCAGTGCGGACCTCTTTGAAACACAGCTCAGGGTGGGCGTGAATGTCGCGCCGCAGGGTGGTCATTTCAGGCGCGTGGGTGACGATGGCATCGATCAGTTTCATGGGTTCGTCGGGCAAATGTGCACTCTGTCGCGCCTTACTGCAGTTCGTCGCAAAGGGGATGCCAAGCCGCTGCCGCGTGCCTACAGTCCGCCCCATCACTTCACTTTGCAGACAACGGAGCTCACCATGACAACACTGACTACCCGCACTATCAGCACCGCCGCACTGGCATTGAGCCTGGCCGTCAACCTGGCCCTGTTTGGCGCCATGGACACGGGTTTTGCACAAGCCCCAACCCAGTCACATGAGCCAGCAATTGCCACCACCCTCACCGTGGTGCAGTTGCCCCCTGTCACGGTGCATGGTAAAAGACTGCCCACGGATAACAGTACGGCCACCAACGCCACCATCAACGACATGACAATCACGGCCGACAGCGCGCCCACTGCACTGCCAACACGCCTTAACGCCCAACTTTGAACCATGAACCTGAATCAACCTGAAGCGCCACCGCCCGACCGCATGGCCTGGCTCAAACGCATCAACACCACTCTGAGCACCTGGGCGGCCTCCCTGAGCTGGTGGCGCATGATCTTGCTGGGCTTGATTGTGCTGATTGCCGGCTCTTGGATCTCAGAACGGATGCAGTTGTCGCACCGCACGGCGCACAGGGTGGTGAAGAACACTGTTGAAAAGAATCCAGAGACCCCCGCCGAACCCAGTGCCAGCGCCAGCAAACCCTGCAAGGCCAAAAGGATCATGATTGGCGGCAACCAGGCCATTGTGATCACCGAGTCGGGCTGCCCGGCAGTCACACCCGCATCAGGCGTGGAAGAACCCGCCATCAAGATCGAGATTCCGTCCTCTTCGGACCCAGAGGTCGATACCGGTGACACAATCGACGAAGAGACCACGCTGACTACCGAATCCACCTTGGGCGGCTGGATTGGTGACGTGATGTCGGCCCTGCTGATTGCGTTTTTTGCTTACTTGGCAGCGGCCAAGATCATTGTGCGCAAGGCAGCCGAGTCAGACGCCAAATTACAGGTGGCCAACGACAGTGCCGAACGCGAAGCCATGCAGCGCCAGTTGGTGCAAGCCCGGCTCAAGCTGTTGCAGGCCCAGGTGGAGCCGCATTTCTTGTTCAACACACTGGCGGCAGTGGACTACCTGATTGAAACCGACCCCAAGCGCGCCTCAGAAATGCAAAAGCTGCTGATCAGCTATTTGCGCGCTGCGCTGCCGCAGATGCGCCAGGAGTCGTCCACACTGGGCCGCGAGTTGGCGTTGATCAGACCGTATCTGGAACTCTTGAAATTTCGCATTGAAGACCGGTTGAGCTATGCCATTGAGGTGCCGACCGGACTGGAGTCGACGGTGTTTCCGCCCATGGTGCTGCAGACGCTGGTTGAAAACGCCATCAAACACGGCATTGAGCCCAAGCCCGAGGGCGGACGCGTGACCGTGTCAGCGCAAGTGGCGGACGGCAAATTGTGTGTAGAGGTGGTTGACACCGGCATCGGACTGAATCAAGGTCACATTTATGCGGCCAGCACGCAGGGCACAGGCCTGGGGCTGGACAACATTCGCAACCGGCTGGCACTGCTTTACCCGGGCGCCAGCAGCCTGGAACTGCGCGCTGGCGACGCCGGTGGCACGGTGGTGCGTCTGAGCATCCCCTACCAGGTTGACAACAACCGCGCATCATGACTCCAGCCGACAACACCCCGGTGGTGCGTGCCCTGATTGCCGATGACGAACGCCTGCTGCGCGACGCGACGGCCTGGAAGCGGTACGCCTGGTGGATGAGTTGCGGCCGCAGGTGGTGTTTCTGGATATTCGCATGCCGGGCTTGACCGGCATTGAAGCGGCCCGGGAAATCGCCGACCTGGACCACTGGCACGGTGAGATCGTTTTTGTGACCGCCTATGACGAGTACGCGGTGACGGCGTTTGAAGAGGGCGCGGTGGATTACCTGCTCAAACCCGTGGAGCGGGCCCGGCTCGAAGTCACCGTAGCCCGCTTGCGAGCGCGTCTGAAACAGACCACGGCGCTGCCGGAGCGCCAGGACGCACTGCTGCAGACGCTGGCGCAATTGCAGGCCCACATGGGCGGGCGGGACACCCCGCGCCTGCGTTGGTTGCAATGCGGCATGGGCAACACCAGCCAGTTGGTGAATGTGGAAGATGTGCTGTTTTTTCGGTCGGACGAAAAGTACACCCGCGTTCAACTGCCCGACCGGGAAGCGTTCATTCGCACGCCGATTCGCGAGCTGATCACGCAACTGGACCCGCAGCAGTTCTGGCAAATTCACCGCTCAACCATCGTCAACCTGAGCGCGGTGGCCGCCGTGCAACGTGACGACACCGGGCGCCAGCGTGTCAGCCTCAAACGCCACCCCGAAGTGCTGGAGGTGAGCCGCAGCTTTAGCCACGTGTTTCGCCCAGCCTGAACACAAGTGCTTGTTCACCAAAAACATGCACAGACCCTAATCCAGGGTGATACACGCCCGCAGCCATCGTGGGTGAAAATACTGATTGGCAGCAAGTCAACCCGCGGACGCAACCCGCCAACCCAACCGGCAACTTGACCATGAGCACACTCATATCGCCCTTGAGGCAGCACACCCAACACGTCGTTGGCGCCTGCCCGCATGACTGTCCCGACACCTGCTCGCTGTTGACCACGGTAGAAGACGGTGTGGCGATCAAGGTGCAGGGCAACCCGGCGCACCCACATACGGACGGCGCCCTGTGCACCAAGGTGTCGCGCTACCCTGAGCGCACCTACCATCCGGATCGTATCTTGCAGCCTTTAAGGCGCGTAGGGCGCAAAGGGTCCGGACAATTTGAACCCGTGAGCTGGGATGAGGCCTTGAGCGACATTGCCGTGCGCCTGAAAGCCATTGCCGCGCGCGACCCGCAAGCCATCCTGCCCTACAGCTACGCCGGCACCATGGGGCTGGTGCAAGGCGAGAGCATCGCAGCACGATTTTTTAACCGGCTGGGCGCATCCCGGCTGGAGCGCACCATTTGTGCAGCAGCGGGAGGTGAAGCGCTGGTGCACACGCTGGGTGCCAAGCGGGGCATGCGGGTGGAATTTTTTGCGGAATCCAAACTGATCCTGATCTGGGGCAGCAACTCGATCACCAGCAACCTGCATTTTTGGCGCTACGCCAACCTGGCCAAGCGCCACGGCGCCAAGCTGATTTGTATTGACCCGCGCAAGAGCGAGACAGCTGACAAATGTCATGAGCATATTGCCCTGCTGCCCGGCACCGATGGCGCTTTGGCACTATCAATGATGCAGCAACTCATCACCCATGACTGGCTGGACCACGACTACCTGGCGCGCTACACCCTGGGTTGGGAGGCCTTGCGAGCGCGTGCATTGCA
>JAIFMR010000137.1 GCA_020048255.1 Rhodoferax sp.
GCACGCTGGACATTGACCTGACCTCGGGCAAATACCTCAAGCTCTGGCAAGGCCCGAACCACCCCGGCATCACCGGCAACATGTCGGTGGAACTCACTGTCTGTGGCGACGAGGTGGTGGAAGGCAAAACCCATGTGGGTTATCTGCATCGGGGTTTTGAGAAACTGATGGAGCGTCGCACCTTTATCCAGTGTTTTCCCATCGTCTGCCGAATTTGTGTTCCCGAACCCGACTTCAATGAATACTGCTACGCGGCTGCGGTGGAAGAACTGGCAGGCATCGAGTCCCCCGAGCGCGCCAACTGGATCCGCGCCATGATTCTGGAGATGGGGCGCATCAACAGCTATTTGATGTACCTGGGTGGTCAGGCGGGTGCGCTGGGTCTGGGCGTAATCGGCCAGTGGACGACCTATGTGCGTGACCTGATGCTGGATCGTTTTGAAGAGCTGACCGGTGCGCGGATTTACCACATGTTCATCATTCCCGGTGGCGTGCGTGACGGTCTGCCAGATGGGTTCGAGAAACGCATGGAGGAGACCCTGCGCGAGATCGAGCGCACCATGAAAGACGTCTGGGAAGTCATGTTTTGCAACGCCGTCTTCAAGAAACGCACCGTGGGTCTGGGTGTGATCGACAAAGCCTGGCTGGAACCCTACGGTGTGACCGGTCCGAACGCTCGTGCCGCAGGCGTAGCCAAGGACGTGCGCAGGGACCACCCTTACCTGATTTACGACCAGCTTGACTTTGAGGTACCGCTGGGTCATCACTCTGACATCTTCACCCGCTCGGATGTACGCCGGCGCGATGTACATGTGTCGGTGGACCTGGTACGCCAGATGTTGGCCAAGATGCCGCGTACGGGCCCGGTCAAAGCCGACACGCCCAACGTGTTGCACTGGAAGATTCCGCGTGGCGAGACCTATGTGCGCGGCGAATGCTCACGCGGCGAGTACGGCTACTACCTGGTGACCGACGGCAGTGGTTATCCGCGCCGCGTCAATGTGCGTGGCCCGTCTTATACGCATGCCATGGCGTTGCTGGAACGCATGATCGTCAACGTGAATATTTCCGATGTAGCGGCCCTGATGGTGTCGCTGCACACATACCCGCCCGAGATTGAGAGATAGCCATGAGCGTCCGTGATGTCCTCTCCCCCTTCACCGCCTGGAAAAATGTTTTTCTGGACCCGGTGACCATTCCTGACCCGCTCAACGACCGGCCCGGTGCGCCGCGTTACCGGGGTTTTCACCAGAACGACGTGGTCAAGTGCATTGGCTGCGGCACCTGTGAAACCATTTGCCAGAACGGTGCCATCGACATGGTGCCGGTGAATGGCATTGCCACGAAACAAGGTGATTCGGGCTTGCGCCCGCGAATTGACTATGGCCGCTGCTGCTGGTGCGCGTTGTGCGTGGATGTGTGCATGACGGGCTCGCTGACCATGAGCAACGCCTACACCTGGGTCGAAGCCGACCCCGATGCCTTCCGTTTCACGCCCGGTGTGGACAAAAAGCACTGGGATGAGGCCGAGCTGGGTTACCAGCGTCCTGAAGGCCACCGGCTGACAGAGCAGGAACGTATCGAGATGCATGAGATGCAGCCTGACGAGCGCATTTGCTCGTTTGCAGAGATCGTCAACGGCTATTCTGTGGAACAAGCCAAGCTCGAAGCTGACCGTTGTGTGTCGTGTGGCCTGTGCATTGCCACCTGCCCGACGCACATGTCGATTCCGCAATACATTGCCGCCGTGCGCGATGGCGATTACGAACGCGGAGTGGAGTTGCTGTACGAAACCAACCCGTTCTCAGGTATTTGTGGCCGCGTCTGCACCCACAAGTGCGAAACATCCTGTGCTTCACGCCATGAAGGTGACCCGATTGCGATCCGCTGGCTCAAGCGCCACATCATGGATCAGGTACCGTTTGAGCGTCGCAAGGAACTGGTGGGTGGCAAACGCCACAGTCCCACGGGCAAGAAGGTCGCCATCGTTGGTGCAGGCCCGGCAGGTCTGACAGCGGCGTTCGATTTGGCCAAACAAGGCCATAGCGTGACGGTGTTTGAAGCACTGGATGCCGCTGGCGGCATGACACGCTGGGGCATTCCGGAGTACCGGCTGCCTTACGACGTGATTGATGAAGACGTGGACATCATCCGCTCGGTGGGGGTGGACATTCGCTACAACGTGCGAATCGGCCAGGACATCAGCCTGGACCAGCTGCACCAGGATCACGACGCAGTGTTGCTGGGCTTGGGTCTGCAACTGGGCCGTGCCACCCGCACCCCTGGAAGCGATCACCCGGACGTGCGCAAAGCCGTTGATTTGTTGCGCCAGGCCACGGCCGGTGAAGACTTTGGTACCCCGCGTGAGGCGGTGGTGATTGGCGGCGGCAACGTAGCCATGGACATTGCCCGCACGCTGGCGCGCTTGCAAAAGGCGCAGTATGGCGAGGTGAAAGTTACCTTGACCGCGCTGGAAGACAAGGCGCACTTTTTGGCAGACCCTGAGGAGATCAAAGAAGCCGGCGAGGAAGGCGTTTTGATCATTGATGCACGCGGCCCTCAGCAGGTCGTGGTCGAAGGTGGCAAAGTGGTGGGCTTGAAAACCTGGCATGTGAAAGCCATTTTTGACGAGCAAGGCCGCTTCGCCCCCAGTTACGACGAATCCGACGAGCAGTTACACCTGGGCAGCATGGTTGTGGAAGCCATTGGCCAGATGACCGATGCTTCGCTTTTGGGGCACGCGCTCACCGAGCAACTGGCTTGGTCACGTGGCCGTTTACAGGTGGATGGCGGTGGCCGCACCAGCGAAGCCTGGTTATGGGCCGCTGGCGACATGGTGCGCGGGCCGGACGTCGTCACCGCAGTGGCCGACGGGCATCGTGTTGCCGCTAGCATTCACGCCACTTTTACTTCTACAGAGGTCACCGCATGAGCCAACCCGTTCGCCGAATTGATGTGTTGCGCCACACCACCAGCGTGCAAGAAATTCTGGATGTAGCCAATAGCTTCGAGGCCAGCGCCCGCGACTTTTACACCGCGCTGATTCCCAAGGTCAGCAAACGCATTCGTTATTTGGTGGAAGAACTGGCGGCAGAAGAGCAGGGCCATTTTGACCTGCTGGCCGCCTTGCGTGCGCGCACTGACTTGGCCGAGCAGGTCAAGCTGCAGATCCAGCAACCTGCTAGCGACAGCAAGTTTTCAGACTGCATTCACCTGCCCAACCTGGGTGACAACCCGGATGACCAGGCGGTGTTGCAATACGCCATGGGCCGTGAACACATCGCCATGACGCATTACACCGAGCTGGCGCTAACAACCCCCGAAGGTCCGATTCGGGAGTTGTTCCAGTTTTTGGCCAGCGAAGAGACCAGTCACAAACTGGAGCTAGAAAAGCTCTATTACGTGACGGTGCACCGTGGTGGCGGGGTCTAGCCGGGGTGTCTACAGATGCCGGTTTAGCGAAAAGTCTGTGAAGGACACGCCGCGATTGGCTCTCTTCAAAGCCAGTTTTTGTCGGCATGCGACTCAGTGGGTGGTGTGTGCTGCGCGTTGCGCGTGGTGATGTTCCAGCTTGCCGTGCGGCAGAGTTGCCAGGCGGGTGAACATATCGCGGCAGTAGCCGTCGATCTTCAGGCACTTGTTAATCTCGTCCACCGGCAGCGGCCCCGAGACCACCACAATGTCGTTGGCCCGGTCGAGTGCGCCACTGGCACGCAGGCGACGGCGGGTGTTGTTGGCCCAGCTATGGATGCGCGGCGGGCTGCCGTGCTCGCGCAATGCGCCGGTGCTGGCGTCAAAGGCAATCGCGACCGTGTCGGTTTTGAGACGCAAACGATGCTCACCCGTGACCTTGCTGGCAGGCGTGCTCAGGTCATAGAGGTGGTAGTTGCCTTCTTTGAGCTGGTAATGCAGTGTCATATAACCTCCGGACGAGGCACTGATTGTGCAAAATCAAGGGGTGAACTAAAGCCCAAATAGGGGGTAGAAAGCAGATTTTCTGGGGCCATAAGGGAAAACATAGAGCAAGAATCTGGGTGCATGGACACGGGCATTAAACTGCCAGCAGTATGAGGAGCCTGTTTTGACACCCATTGTCCCATGAGCACTTTTGATCCTGCCGCCCTGGAATGCCTGGCCGCCATCGTGGAAGAAGGCGGTTTTGAGCGCGCTGCGGTGCGCTTGTCGATCACCCAGTCAGCGGTATCGCAACGCCTGCGTTCGCTGGAAGTCCAAGTGGGCACCGTGCTGATTGTGCGCAGTCGCCCGCTCAAGCCCACCAAGGCTGGTCGCTTGTTGCTCAAGCATGCGATGCAGATGCGCCTGCTGCGGGCAGATCTGGAGTGTGATCTCAAAGAACTGTCGCCTGGTGCTGCGGGCGCAGCAGGTGAAGAAGAACGCATCTCCATTGCGGTTAACGCCGACAGCATTGCCACCTGGGCGCTGCCCGCGCTGAGTCCACTGGCCCACCAGGGACTGGGGCTGGAGATCATCACCGACGACCAGGACTTCACCTTTGAGTGGCTGCGTGAAGGCCGGGTGTTGGGCTGCGTCACTACCTTGCGCTCGGCGCTGCGCAGTTGCAAGGTCGAACCCCTGGGGTCCATGCAGTATGTGGCGGTGGCCGAGCCCGGTTTTGCCGCTACCCGCTGCCCCCAGGGTCTGAGTCCACACAACTTCAACACCGTGCCTTTTGTTGCCTTCAATCGTAAGGACGACTTACAGTCAGAATTTATCGCGCATGCTTGCGGGCTCAAACATGTGGCACTGAGCCAGTTGTATGTGCCCAGCTCAGAGGGTCAGGTGCGTGCTGTGCAGGCGGGCTGGGGCGTCAGCGTGCTGCCCGAGCTCAAGGTGCGTGACAAACTTCGCGCGGGCACCTTGGTGGACGTGATGCCTGGCCAGCACTTGTCGGTAGCGCTGTATTGGCACTGCTGGAACCTGAACTCGGCGGTGCTCGATGCCTTGACCCAGGCGTTAAAGTCTGCCGCCTCAGTCGCCTTGTCAGCCGATGAGGGCAAAAGCAAAACCAAGCGGTAACACCTTGGCCTGATCGTCCACAACGCGAAGACCTCGGCTAATATGCGGGCATGAATCTCGCAGCTCCCCCCAAAGTGTCTTTCAAACAGCGCATGCTCAAAGTGCGCGAAGAAGCCATCGTGCACGCCGTGAACCGCTTGCTGGCTGAAAAAGGCTTTGATGCCATGACGGTGGACGAGGTGGCAGCGCAGGTAGGAATTGCCAAAGCCAGCCTGTACAAACACTTTCCCAGCAAGGAAGACTTGGCCGCTGCCGCCATGGTGCGGGTCATGCGCCGGGCCCAAGACTTCATTGCCAGCCTGGCTGAAGATGCGCCCCCCATGGACAACTTGCGTGCTGTGGTGCGCTGGGTGTTGCAGGTCAAATTGGCTGGCGACATGCCCACCCTGCCCAGCCAAAACTCCAGCTTGCGCGCCACGCTGATCGCCAACCGGGATTACATGGATGGCTTGATGGACCTGAGCGACCGGCTGGGTGCCTGGATAGAAGCAGCGCAGGCACGCGGGGAACTCAACCCCCAACTGCCTGCCATCGCGATTTTGTACACTTTCTTTGCCCGCGCCTGTGACTCGGTGGTGGAGTTCCTGCAAATGGGTGGCCTGTTCACCGACGACCAAATCACCGAGCTGGTGTTGAGCACTTGCTTTGAGGGCCTGAACAGCCGCTAGCCCATGACATATAAGCGCTAACAGCTACCAATTAAGTAGCTGATTCGAGCGCTACTGAAAGAGATCAGCGGACGATCAGTACCGGTACCTTGCAGCCGGCCAGCACCTCGGTGGCAACCGAACCCACCACCAGGTTCACCAGCGCGCCATGGCCGTGTGACCCCATCACCACCAGATCAAACTTGCCCTCGGTGGCCGTCTTGGAAATCAGCTCGCCGGGCTTGCTTGTTTTCCAGATCATTTTGGCGGTGATGCCGTGACGTTGCAGGTATTTGGTGACCGGCGCCATCACGCGCTGGCCTTCGTCCTCGTAATACTTTTGAACCAGCTCCTTGCCCAGCGCTGTGCGTGCCTGGCTGGGCAGCATCAACTGAGCCGTCACTGCCACGTATTCATTTTTGGGCGAAAACAACTCGTGGGCGGCCAAATAAGCCAGCATTTTTTTGGTGTAAGGGCTGCCATCAACGGCCAGAAGAATCTTCATGTGGGTACTCCATAAAAGGTGTCTGTCAGTTTAACCAAAGGGTGGCGCGGTGACCAGCCTTAAGTCAAGAAAGCCGTTCACCATGAAAGTACACCAGCTAACGTATTGGGGCGAGCGGGTGACGCCTAATGCACCAGTTGGGCATCCAGGCCGGCGGCCTGAAGGCTGGCCAGCACCTCGTTGATATGCTGCGGCCCACGGGTCTGGATCACCAGCTCCACCTCGACGTTTTGCGCTGCCAGCGAGGTGAAGGCGCGTTGGTGATGCACCTCATTGATGTTAGCGCCGGCAGCAGCCACCGTGGCCGTGATGGTGGCCAGTGTGCCCGGCACATCCCGCGCGCTGACACGCAGGCGGGCCAGGCGCCCGGCGCGCACCATGCCGCGCTCGATGATGGCGGCCAGCAACAGCGGGTCGATGTTGCCGCCGCACAGCACCAGCCCCACCCTTTTGCCCTTGAAACGCTCGGGGTATTTCAGCAGGGCAGCCAGGCCGGCGGCACCCGCACCCTCCACCAGCGTTTTTTCCACCTCGAGCAGCATCACGATGGCCTGCTCAATGTCGCCTTCGTCGACCAACACCAGGTCGGACACCAGGCGCGCGATGATGCTCTGCGGCAACTTGCCTGGCGTGCCCACGGCAATGCCCTCGGCAATGCTGCTGCTGCCTTGGGGGTGGTGGGTGCCCTTGATGGCGTTCACCATGGCCGGAAAGCGCGCGGTCTGAACGCCGATGATCTCGATGTCGGCCTGCAGCGCCTTGGCTGCGGTGGCCATGCCGGCAATCAACCCGCCCCCGCCCACGGCCACCACCAAGGTGTCCAGACCAGGCACATCGGCAAGCATCTCGAGTGCCACTGTGCCTTGGCCCGCCACAATGTCGGGGTCGTCATACGGGTGCACAAATACCAGTTGCTGCTGTTCGGCCAGCATCAGTGCATGCGCACGCGCCTCGTCAAGCGTGTCGCCGTGGAGCAGCACCTCGGCACCAAAACCGCGCGTGCGCTCCACCTTGACCCCGGGTGTGAAACGCGGCATAACGATCACGGCGCGGATCCCCAGGCGTTGGGCATGGTAGGCGACACCTTGGGCGTGGTTGCCCGCGCTCATGGCGATGACACCCCGCGCGCGCTCATCCATCGTCAGCTGAGCCAGCTTGTTGCAGGCGCCCCGCTCTTTGAACGACGCGGTGAACTGCAGGTTTTCAAATTTCAGAAACACCTGCGCACCGGTGATGTCAGACAGGGTGTGTGAGGGCACACAAGGCGTGCGCAGCACATGCTCCTGGATGCGCGTGGCGGCTTGTTGAATGGTCTGGAGATCAAGCATGGTGGGGTCCGATCAGGGTTGGGCGGTGCTGCGGGTGCCGATCCATGCGGCCAGCACGATCATCACGGCAGCCACGGCCACTGGCCAGGTCAGGACTTGGCCACTGACTTGCATCAGCATCGTGGTGGAAAGCAGCGGCGTGAGGTAGCTCAGAATACCGATGCGGCGGGCATCGCCGGTTTTAAAGGCTTTGTCCCACATGAAAAACGCGGCACCCATGGGCCCCAGGCCAATCAGCGCCAGCAGCGTCCAGTCACGCGCACTCAAGGTCACCGCGGGCTCCATCCACACATGGCACAAGAGCGACAACACCCCAGAAACCAGGGCAAAGCTGCCAATGGCCGCCGTGGGAAAAGGCGCGACCCGTTGCGTCAGCAGCGAGTAGCTGGCCCAGATGAATGCTGCTACCAGTGCCGGCAGGTAGCCCCAGGACCAGACGATACCGGTGCCCGCAGCCGACGCAGGCGCGCCCCCCAAAATCACCACAGCCGCGCCGGCAAAACCCAACAGCGCGGCAAAAACATGCACCAAGCGCAGCGTCATGCCAGGCAAGATCACCGGTGCCAACACCACAATCAGCAAGGGCCACAGGTAGTTGACCAGATTGGCCTGCACCGGCGGAGCATAGCGCAGCGCCAAAAACAATAAGAAGTGGTAGCTGAACAGTCCGTAGATGCCCAGGGCCAGGGTCGGCAGCGGCACCCGCCAGCGTGACAACTGGAACCCCGACAAGGGCAACGCAATCAGGCTGCCAATCAGCAAGGACAGACCGGTGAGCAAAAACGGCGGCACGTGACGTAGCTCAACGCCCAGAGTCGCCAGCGCGCTCCACAGCGCGATGGCACCCAAGGCCATGAAGGTCGACATGGTCGCGGATTTTTTCATTCCATACGCAGGCCAGGCGACGAACTTATCGGCCTGCTGCACTGGAGCGTTGCCACAGGTTGATGCCACCTTCCACAGCGTGCTGGTCGATGGCGGCGAGTTCGTCCGCTGAAAACGCCATGTTTTCCAGTGCACCCACCAGTTCGGTGATCTGCGCCGCTTGGCTGGCACCGATCAAGGCGGATGTGACACGGGCATCGCGCAACACCCAGGCCGTGGCCATTTGCGCCAAGCTCTGCTCGCGTGCCAGCGCCATGTCGTTCAGGGCGCGCACATGTTTGAGGTTCTGTTCGCTCAAATGTTCCGGCTTGAGCGACCCGCCACCGGGGCGGTTGATGCGCGCATCAGCCGGCGTGCCCTGCAGGTACTTGTCAGTCAGTAGCCCTTGCGCCAGCGGGCTGAACGCAATGCAGCCCATGCCCAAGTCGCCCAGGGTGTCGAGCAAGGCCTCTTCAATCCAGCGGTTGAGCAGGCTGTAGGACGGCTGGTGGATCAGCGCCCTGACGCCCATGCTTTTCAAAATGGCTGCGGCTTCACGGGTCTTGGCTGCCGAGTAACTGCTGACGCCCACGTACAGCGCCTTGCCCTGCTGCACTGCGCTGGCCAGCGCGCCCATGGTTTCCTCCAAGGGGGTTTCGGGGTCAAAACGGTGCGAGTAAAAAATGTCCACATAGTCCAGCCCCATGCGCGCCAGACTTTGGTCCAGGCTGGCCAGCACGTATTTGCGTGAGCCACCACCCTGACCGTAAGGACCGGGCCACATGTCGTAGCCGGCCTTGCTGGAAATGATGAGTTCATCACGATACGGTTTGAAGTCGCGGCGCAGGTGCTCGCCAAAGTGGGTTTCGGCACTGCCGTAAGGCGGGCCATAGTTGTTGGCCAGGTCAAAGTGGGTAATTCCGGCATCAAACGCGGTGCGCAACATGTCACGCTGGGTCTGAAACGGTGTGGCATCACCAAAGTTGTGCCACAGGCCCAGGGTGATGGCCGGCAGCTTCAATCCGCTGGCGCCGCAGCGACGGTAGGGCAGGCCATCGTAACGGTTGGGGTTGGCTTGGTAGTTCATGGTGTGTCTCCGATTTGTGAGGAAAAAGGGCTCTAGCCCTTATAAATAAAGCGGATGTTGCTATGGAATACGTCCCACTGAAAATATGACGAGTAGCCACTTGCCAGCAAAAAGGGGTAGTATGAGCGCAGTCTTATCCAAAGTGTATTGGAGACGCCGAAGGCCCTGGCCCCACCGGCGTGTCTGAGGCCCCCAGTCCATGCAGAGCCAAGTGATCCCGCTGCTTGCCAGAACACTGCGCACCAGTCGCAGTATTTTGTTGGGCGCGCTGTTAAGCGCGATTGTGGCGGTGGTCATCACCACCTGGTTGAGTGCCAACCACCTCAAGCAACAAGCCCAGATGCGGACCGAGGTCGCCACGCAGAATCTGGTTCGCTCGCTGGAACAAAACGTGTTTGAAATGGTTCGGTCGGTTGACGTGGCCTTGCTCAACACGGCCGACGAAATCGGCGATCAAGTGGCTTCGGGCGGTGTGAATGCCGCGAACATATCTGAATTTATCCGCCGGCAATTGCTGCGCCAGCCACACATTGCCTACATTCGCGCCACCAACGAGCGGGGTGATGTGGTTTACGGGCCAGGGGTATTGACGCCGGCCAATAACGTGGCCGACCGGGATTACTTCACACAGTTGCGTGATGACCCGCGCGGTGACGTGCTGGTGCAAAAGGTCTTGCTCGGGCGCATTGAAGGCAAGTGGGTGTGGTTGTTTGTGCGCCCGGTGCACACCCCCGATGGCACGTTTGGCGGGGTGGTCTTTGCCGGGGTATTGGTTGACAAACTGAGCCAGGACTTTTCGCGCTACCAGCTGGACTCCGGGGGGCTCATCGCGCTGCGCGACGGTGCAATGGGGCTGATTGCCCGCCACGTCGTGGGGCCCTCAGCAGCCTTGACGCCGGGTGACAAGTCGGTGTCAGCGCCGTTTATCAAAGCACTGGGCACCGATGCCGCTGCGGGCACCTACGTCAGTGGCGAGTCCAGCATCGACGGCATCAGCCGGGTGCACTCCTACCGGCGCAATGCCCAGTACGACTTTGTCGTGAACGTGGGCATATCGGGGCAAGTTGAGCATCAACAATGGTTGCGCCAAGCCTACCTGGGCACTGCGCTGGTGGTGGCTTTCATTGTGGCAGCGTCGGCGTTTGCCTGGTTGCTGCTGGGCTCCTGGAAGAACCACGAAAAAAACCTGGCCAGTGTACTGGCCGGTCAAGAGGCACTGAGCCACAGCGAGGAGCGGTTTCGGTCGCTGTTTGCAAGCATGTCGGAGGGTGTGGCACTGCACCGCGTGGTGGCCGATGACACTGGCCGGGCCATCGACTATGTCATTGTGGAAGTCAACCCAGCCTTTGTGTCGCAGACCGGCATCGCGCGCGAGCGGGTGGTGGGCAAGCGCGCCAGCGTAGCTTATGGCGTGCCCGAAGCCCCGTTCCTGGAGCGCTATGCTGAGGTGGCGCGCACCCAACAGCCTATTGCGTTCGAGCAGCGCTTTGAGCCTTTGCAGAAAGACTTTGTCATTCATGTTTTTTCCCCGGCGCCCGGGCAATTTGCGACGGTTTTTGAAGACATCACCGAGCGTAAAAATCTGGCCAGAGAACTGCACGAGCGCGAAGCCTTTGTGCTGGGCGTGATGGATTCGCTGGCTGAACACATGGCCGTCATCAGCCGCGATGGCACCATCATCGCCGTCAACGCCGCCTGGCGCGAGTTTGCCCAAGGCAATGGCGTCACGGACGCCTCAGCGGTTGGAGTGGGTTCCAATTACCTGCACATTTGCGCCGATGCCGGCAATGACCCCATCGCCAAGGCCGCCAAGGAGGGTATTTTGGCGGTGGTGAACGGCAAGCAGAACGAGTTCAGCACCATCTACCCCTGCCACGGCCCTGGGGTGGACCGTTGGTTCCAGATGCGTGTGTTACCCCTGTGGGACGCGACACGCGGCGCCTTGGTGATTCACCAAAACATCACCGCGCGGTATGTGCTGGAGCAACGCATCCGCGAGAGCGAAGCCCGATACCGCTTGCTAGCTGAAAACATTTCAGATGTGATCTGGGTGCTGGATCTGCGGACTCAGCGCTTCACTTATGTCAGCCCGTCGGTGCGGGCGCTGCGCGGTTACAGCCCCGAAGAGGTCATGGCGCAGTCCATGGACCAGACCATGACCCCCGAATCGTTGGCGCTGGTACGTGACAAGATACAGGCCTTGCAGACGGCGCTGGCGGCGGGTGAGCGCCGTTCAGGCACGGAGCTGACCGAGGTGGAACAGCCGCATCGCGATGGCCACATCGTGCACACCGAAGTGGTCACCACCTATTTGCTCGATGAGCAAGGCCAGG
>JAIFMR010000196.1 GCA_020048255.1 Rhodoferax sp.
CCCCTTACTTCTTGCGACGCGACACGATCATGACCTGCGTGCGCTTGTTGTTACGGGTACGGTAGCCCTTGGTCAGATTACCCCAAGGATCAACTGGATGACGGCCCTCACCGGTCTTACCCTCGCCACCACCATGTGGGTGATCCACAGGGTTCATGACCACACCGCGAACGGTTGGGCGAATGCCCATCCAGCGCTTGACGCCAGCTTTGCCGAGCTGACGCAGACTGTGTTCTTCGTTAGCCACTTGGCCAAGAGTTGCACGGCATTCGATGTGAATCTTGCGAACCTCACCTGAGCGCATACGAACCTGAGCGTAAGTACCTTCACGAGCCAGCAAGGTCGCCGATGCGCCCGCTGAGCGAACCATCTGCGCACCCTTGCCGACTTGCAACTCAATGCAGTGCACCACGGAACCGACCGGAATATTACGGATCGGTAGCGTGTTACCAACACGAATAGGCGCTTCAGCACCACTCATGATCGAGCTACCAACTTCAAGACCGCGCGGTGCGATGATGTAGCGACGCTCGCCATCTGCGTAGCAGACCAAAGCAATGTGGGCAGAACGGTTCGGGTCGTACTCGATGCGTTCAACTTTGGCAGCAATGCCATCCTTGTTGCGCAAAAAGTCAACAACACGGTAATGGTGCTTGTGACCACCGCCTTTGTGACGGGTGGTGATGTGGCCGTTGTTATTACGACCAGCTTGCTGGAATTGTGGCTCCAGCAATGCAGCGTGAGGCGCACCCTTGTGCAGGTGGTCACGCGAAATCTTCACCACACCACGACGGCCTGGTGAAGTGGGTTTCATTTTGATAACAGCCATGATTAAGCAGCCTCCCCACCAAGATTGAGCTCTTGACCAGGTTTGAGCATCACGTAGGCCTTGCGAATATTGTCGCGACGACCGACTGACTTACCGAAACGCTTGGTCTTGCCCTTGGTGTTCACCACTGACACGCCCTTGACTTCTACCTTGAACATCAATTCCACAGCGGCCTTGATTTCATACTTGGTAGCGTCTTGGAGCACTTTGAAGGTCACTGCGTTGCTTTTCTCTGCAACCATCGTGGCCTTTTCAGACACGATAGGAGCGACCAGCACCTGCATCAGGCGACCTTCATTGAATTTTTGATTTGGTTTAGCTTGGCTCATGCGAACATCTCCTGCAGTTTGCCCATAGCCGCTTTTGTTACCAAGACCTTGCGGTAGTGAACCAGCGAAACCGGGTCGGCATAACGCGGCTCAACCACCAAAATGTTGACCAGGTTGCGAGAAGCCAAATAAAGGTTTTCATCAACCTCATCTGCAATCACCAACACGGAGTCAAGATTCATGGCCTTGAATTTGGCAGCCAAAGCCTTGGTCTTGGGAGACTCTACAGTCAGAGAGTCCACCACAGCCAGACGGCCTTCACGCGCCAACTGCGAGAAGATGGACGCCATACCGGCACGGTACATCTTCTTGTTGATTTTCTGCGCGAAGTTTTCATCAGGCATGTTCGGGAAAATCCGACCACCGCCACGCCACAATGGCGAAGACGTCATACCAGCACGTGCACGGCCCGTTCCCTTTTGTTTAAAAGGCTTCTTGGTCGAGTGACGAACTTGTTCGCGGTCTTTTTGAGCGCGCGTACCTTGGCGAGCATTGGCCTGGAAGGCAACAACTACCTGGTGAACCAGATCTTCGTTGTAGGCACGACCAAACACGGTTTCAGGCACATCCAGCTTGGATGCGACTTGCCCTTGATCATTGAGGAGTTCGAGCTGCATCAGTTCGCTCCTTTTGCATCAGTTGCTTTTGCTTTGACAGCAGGGCGAACGGTTACAAAACCGCCAGCCGAACCTGGAATGGCACCCTTGATCATCAACAGCTGACGAGCTTCGTCAACGCGAATGATGTCGAGGTTTTGCGTCGTGACCAAATCATCACCCAGATGACCCGTCATGCGCTTACCAGGAAACACACGACCTGGATCTTGCGCCATACCAATGGAGCCAGGCACATTGTGCGAACGGCTGTTACCGTGCGATGCGCGCTGCGAGCTCATGTGGTGACGCTTGATGGTGCCAGCGTAGCCTTTACCGATGGTGGTGCCTTGCACGTCGACCTTTTGGCCCACTGCAAACACAGCCGATACCGGAACGGTCGCGCCAGAAGTGTACTGAGATGCCATTTCTACCGGTACGCGAAACTCACGAATGATTTCACCGGCTTCGACACCCGCTTTGGCGAGATGTCCGGCGATGGGCTTGTTGACGCGAGAAGCTTTCTTCGCACCAAATGTCACTTGCAAAGCAACATAGCCATCGTTTTCCTGGGTTTTGACCTGGGTCACACGGTTGTTGGACACATCGACCACCGTAACAGGAATTGCATTCCCGTCATCAGTGAACAAACGCATCATGCCAACCTTGCGCCCCAGCAACCCTAAGTGATTGCTAAGACTCATTGTTTTCTCCGTAACTTTCACCGGTGCAACTTCAATTGGCTGCACACGTTTTTGCGTGAAAGACTGTTAATAAAACCCCGTGCCTCCAAAAAGTCTGGAAACGCAGAGCTCTCGAGTATAGCGCCTACTTTTCTTGTCGACAAGTAGTTCTAGACTCTCAAAACGTGCCAAGCACAGGTTTTCCTGCACTTGACAACACTTTTTCTCTTACTGCAACTTGATTTCGACATCGACACCAGCGGGCAAGTCCAACTTCATCAGAGCGTCAACTGTTTTGTCAGTCGGATCTACGATGTCCATCAGACGCTGGTGCGTGCGGATTTCGAACTGATCGCGGCTGGTTTTGTTCACGTGAGGTGAACGCAGAATGTCAAAGCGCTTCATGCGTGTTGGCAGAGGCACGGGGCCTTTGACAATGGCACCGGTACGCTTGGCGGTATCCACGATTTCAGCAGCAGACTGATCGATCAGCTTGTAATCAAACGCCTTCAGGCGGATACGGATTTTTTGTTTCGTTGCCATTTTTATTCCTTAAGCAATCACCGTAGCCACCACACCCGCGCCGACGGTCTTGCCGCCTTCACGAATAGCAAAGCGCAGGCCTTCTTCCATGGCGATCGGGGCAAGGCATGACCATTTCCTTGCCTTCTGGCAACTCGATGGCTCCGGTCACGTCCGTGGTACGGAAGTAGAACTGGGGACGGTAGTTGCTGAAGAATGGTGTGTGGCGGCCGCCTTCGTCTTTGCTCAAGACGTAGATCTCACCGGTGAAGTGGGTGTGCGGTTTGATGGAGCCGGGTTTGCACAGCACTTGACCGCGCTGGACGTCTTCGCGCTTGGTGCCGCGCAGCAAGATGCCGACGTTGTCGCCTGCTTGACCTTGGTCGAGCAGCTTCCTAAACATTTCAACACCGGTGCAGGTGGTCTTTTGGGTGTCATGGATGCCGACGATTTCGATTTCTTCGCCAACTTTGACAACGCCACGCTCGATACGGCCGGTGACCACGGTACCACGACCGGAGATGGAGAAGACGTCTTCCACGGGCATGAGGAAGGCACCGTCGACTGCACGCTCTGGCAGGGGGATGTAGGTGTCCAGGGCTTCTGCGAGTTTGAAGATGGAGCCTTCACCGAGTTCGCCTTTGTCGCCTTCCATGGCGAGTTTGGCGGAGCCGTGGATGATGGGGGTCTTGTCGCCTGGGAAGTCATACTTGTCCAGGAGTTCGCGAACTTCCATTTCAACGAGTTCGAGCAGTTCGGCGTCGTCCACCATGTCGCACTTGTTCAGGTAGACGATGATGTAAGGCACGCCGACCTGACGAGCCAACAAGATGTGCTCACGGGTTTGAGGCATGGGGCCGTCAGCTGCGGAGCAGACCAGGATGGCGCCGTCCATTTGGGCAGCACCAGTGATCATGTTTTTCACATAGTCAGCGTGGCCGGGGCAGTCCACGTGAGCGTAGTGGCGGTTGGCCGTTTCGTATTCGACGTGAGCGGTGTTGATGGTGATGCCGCGCGCTTTTTCTTCGGGTGCTGCGTCAATTTGGTCGTAGGCCTTGGCCTGGCCACCAAACTTGGCTGCCAGCACGGTGGTGATGGCCGCTGTCAGGGTGGTTTTGCCATGGTCAACGTGGCCAATGGTGCCCACGTTGACGTGGGGCTTGGTGCGCGTGAATTTTTCTTTTCCCATTTAGCAACAATCTGACTGACACAACACCCAACAATGGTGCCCATTCCGGGAATCGGACCCGGGACCTCTCCCTTACCAAGGGAGTGCTCTGCCACTGAGCCAAATGGGCCATACAAACTTGTCAAAAACAAGTGTGTAAAAACTAATTCCAGCCACCAATCAACTTTGGAGCGGGGTAGGAGAATCGAACTCCTCGCTTTAGCTTGGAAGGCTAAGGTATTACCACTATACGAACCCCGCGCAAGCTTGCTTTGCAAGCCATCGCCTCAGCGTCCTCGCACTCTTAAAGTACGCGCCCCAACGGCTAACCGTCGATCAATCACTGGTGGAGAGGGCTGGATTCGAACCAGCGTACTCGTAAGAGGGCAGATTTACAGTCTGCTGCCATTAACCACTCGGCCACCTCTCCAGCCCGTTACAAAAAACTTGAGCCACGAACCCAGGCGACATAGCGTAGCCCAGCTGAGCACGGCAGTTTTCGACGATCACAAGGCATGACGCTCGCGCCAGGCTCGCGCTTGCGAAAAATGCCCGCACCCGATAAACGGGACTGGCGGGCGCAAGGCCGACAGGGGCGAAGGATGGTTGGCACACAGCACCAGGTGGCGCGTGGCATCAATCAGCCCTCGCTTGCTTTGCGCATGGCCACCCCAAAGCATGAACACCACCGGGTTTGTGCCATTTGACACCTCGCTGATGATGGCGTCGGTCAACACCTCCCAGCCTTTGCCCAAATGACTGGCAGGCTGGCCTTCTTCCACCGTCAGGCAGGTGTTGAGCAACAACACGCCACGCCGCGCCCATCGCACCAAGCTGCCACCCGGATCAGGAAATGCCGGCGGCGGCTCGCCCAGATCGCGCTGCAATTCCTTGAAAATATTGCGCAGCGACGGTGGCAGCGCCACCCCGGGCGCCACCGAGAAAGCCAGGCCTTCTGCCTGACCCCGCCCGTGATACGGGTCCTGCCCCAAAATGACCACCCGTACCGATGCAGGCGCCGTGAGCTCCAGCGCGCGCAAGGGTTGCGGTGGAAAGATGCTGGCCCCCTCGGCCAACCTCTGCTGCAAAAATGCCAGCAACTGATCGCCTGTTGACGACACAAAAAACGCTGACACCAGCGCCTGCCAACCTTCAGCCACCGGCCAGGCGGCAGGGTCAGCCACCTGCAATTGGCTGGGGTGGTTGGGGGCCAGTGACGCCATCTGCCGACTCAGGGAGGGTTGATACCAAACAACGCGGCCAGCGCTTCACCCGGCTCGGGTGCGCGCATGAACGCTTCGCCCACCAAAAAGACATTGACTCCGGCTGCGCCCATGCGCATGACATCGTCACGGGTATGGATGCCACTTTCACAGACCACCAAGCGGTCAGCGGGCACCTCGCGCTTGAGCGCGAGGGTGGTGTCCAGAGACACCTCAAAGGTCTTGAGGTTGCGGTTATTGATGCCAACCAGCGGTGTTTTGAGCTTCAAGGCACGCTCGAGCTCAGCACGGTCATGCACCTCCACCAACACCGCCATGTCCAGGCTGCGGGCGATCAGCTCAAAATCTTTCATTTGCGCATCGTCCAGGCATGCCGCAATCAGCAAAATAGCATCCGCTCCCATGGCCCGAGACTCATAGATTTGATACGCATCCACCATGAAATCCTTGCGCAGCACAGGCAACTGGCACGAGGCGCGCGCTTGCTTGAGGTAGTCCACGCTGCCCTGAAAAAATTGCTGGTCTGTCAGTACAGACAAACAGGCCGCACCAAACTCGGCATAACTTTGGGCAATGTCTGCCGGGATGAAATCCGCCCGAATCACACCTTTGGACGGGCTGGCCTTTTTGATCTCGGCAATCACGGCGGCATGGCCGGCTGCGATCTTGGCGCGCAGGGCACCCACAAAATCACGCGTCAATACCCGGCTTTCAGCGTCAGCTCGCACCAGTTCCAGCGACTTGCGCTTTTGGGCAGCCGCCACCTCTTGGTGCTTGACCGCCACAATTTGATCCAAGATATCAGTCATGTTTGGAAGACTCCCGCGCTTCATTTTTCAAAATACGAACAAAAACACGGTGCATCACCAGCCCCGCCACGACAAAAAGAACCGATATCCCGATGGCAATCCACGCCCCGTCGGTGTCAAGCAACTGCATCATGTTCCAGCCACCGCTTATTGAGAACTCAAATGGTGAGCCAGCGTCACCAACTGCCCCAGCTTGGCTTTAGCCGCTCCTGATTCGAGAGCTAACCGCGCTTTACTGATACCTTCTGCCATGGAACGAGCCACATTGGCAGCATACAACGCCACACCAGCATTGAAGACCACAATTTCCTTGGCTGGACCGTCCACGTTGTCCAACACATCCAGCAACATGGCACGCGATTGCTCCGGCGTCTCCACCTTGAAAGCCCGATTGCTGGCCATGGCCAGACCGAAATCTTCCGGGTGAATTTCGTACTCCGTCACCTTGCCGTCCTTCAGCTCACCCACCAGCGTGGCCGCGCCCAGGCTCACCTCGTCCATGCCATCCTTGCCGTACACCACGATCGCATGCTCGGCACCCAGGCGCTCCAGCGCGCGCACCTGAATACCCACCAGGTCGGGGTGAAACACGCCCATCAAAATATGCGGCGCACCCGCCGGGTTGGTCAGGGGGCCGAGCAGATTGAAGATGGTCTTCACGGCCAGCTCGCGGCGCACCGGAGCGACGTTCTTCATGGCCGGGTGGTGGTTGGGGGCGAACATGAAGCCGACGCCCAGCTC
>JAIFMR010000072.1:0-2983 GCA_020048255.1 Rhodoferax sp.
AGTGGACACAACACGCCGCCAATGAAGAGGCCGTACGCCAGCCAGGTGGGTTGGACCTGCGCAAACAGTCCGTCCACGGTGAAGCGTGCCAGACCCAGGCCGGCAATCAGCGCTGCCACCTGAAAGTTGCGCGCCACTTTTTCTGTGAATCGCGTCTCCACCCGCGCGCCAGACGCATAGCCCAGCGCCAGTGCGAGCAAAAAGAACCCGATGGTTGGCGCGGTGACCACGATGGCGCTGCCCACATGCGGCACCAGCCGGCGCAAGGCAATGATTTCGGCCCCCAGCGAGCTAAAGCCCTCAATGAAAACGATCAGGTACAGCAGTTGAGGGGGCACGGTGCATCACTTTCTATAGCTGTCCAAGCACACCAGATAAGGGCTGGGAGTCAAAAAAGCCTTTGACCTTTTGGATCAGGGTGCGTGGCTGGGTTTGCCAGCTCTGGCTGCTGCGCTCGCCGCACAAGGTGATTTTCAGCGCCTGGCCCTGGGCCGCAGCGGCACACAAGGGTTGGATATGGGCGGCGTCGAGTTCTTGCCAGGCCTGCACCCAGGCCGGCCAGTTTTCCGCTAGCGCCGGTGCCCGCAGGGTGGTGATCTGCATCGGTTGCAGGCTTGTTGGGGCTGATGCGTAACCCAAGGGCAGTGCACCCGTGCCACTGACCCAGAACGAGTTCACCGGCGTCAGGCCTGACGCCACGCGGGCGTCGTACACCGGGTGGGTGTAGAGCAGCATCTGCATCTCGTTTTGCAAGCGTCGCAGCGGTGCCGCTGCTACCGACTTGGGCATCCACGCATCCAGCGGGCGCCCCACGACACGGTCAACCGCCGCACTGGCGACATCGGTAAACACCTCGCCCTGGGCCAGCCAGCGGCCCGGCTCAATGGTGTGCAAGGTGATGCCATCTTCTTCAAAATACGGACGCATGGCGGCCAGCAGTTCATCGGACTGCGTTGCGGACAGGTCAGCCAGGGGCAGGTGGCTCATGGAGATGTGGTGGGTGTTGACCTGCCAGTGGCACAGCGTGATGAAGGCCCATGCGCTGTCGCTGCCGGGTTTGGACTGCTGGTGCGCTTGCAGAGCGGCCCAGGGAATCTGGCCGTCGGTCACCGGCAGCCCCAGCGCAGCCGCCATGGCCCGCTCGTGCGGTGGCGACAGGCTGAATTCATCACCTTTTTCGGCTGGCAGCGGGCTCAGCCGGGACAGAAGTTGCTGCAGATGGGGCAGCTTCAGACTGGGCAGGGCTGCAGCGCACGCTTCAGAGCAGCTCGATGCGTAGGGAATGATCAGATGCATGGCGCGGATTGTCCGGGATAATCACGCCTTGACACTTGGCCCTGAGCCTCAAACCACAGACCTGATGCAAACCCCCTTCGAACTGTCTCTTGGCTGGCGCTACACCCGCGCTGGCCGCGCCACCCGGCGCAACGGCTTTATTTCGTTCATCTCTGGCGTCTCCATGCTTGGCATTGCGCTGGGTGTGGCGGCGCTGATCATTGTGCTGAGCGTGATGAATGGTTTTCAGAAAGAAGTGCGTGACCGCATGCTGGGCGTGGTGTCACACATCGAGATTTTTGCCCCCAATGGCGCCGCCCTGCCCGATGTGGCCCGCACGTTGAGCCAGGTCAGAGCCAACCCACAGGTCATTGGTGCTGCGCCTTTTATAGCTACTCAGGCCCTTCTGGCAAGGGGAGAGGATATGAAAGGCACCATGGTTCGAGGGATTGACCCAGCCCGCGAGCCCGATGTGACCGACCTGGCCGTCAACCTCAAAGGGGCTTCGCTGAACCGCCTGGTGCCGGGCGAGTTTGGCGTGGTGTTGGGGGGTGAGCTGGCGCGTTCCCTGAGCGTGCGCCAGGGGGATAAGGTCACACTGGTGGCACCCAGTGGCCAGGTGACGCCGGCCGGTGTGGTGCCGCGCCTCAAGCAGATGACGGTGGTGGGCACCTTTGATTCAGGCCATTACGAGTACGACTCGGCGCTGGTGCTGATGCACATTGAGGACGCCGCGCGCATCTTCCGCCTGGAAGGCCCCAGCGGCGTGCGGGTGCGCCTGAAGGACCTGCACCAAGCGCGCAGCGTGGCGGCCGAGCTGGCCGTGACCCTCACTGACAACCTGCTGATTCGCGACTGGACGCGGCAAAACCGCACCTGGTTTGCCGCAGTGCAGCTTGAAAAACGCATGATGTTCATCATCCTGACGTTGATCGTGGCGGTGGCGGCCTTTAATCTGGTGAGTACCTTGGTCATGACTGTGACCGACAAACGTGCCGACATTGCCATTTTGCGCACGCTGGGGGCCAGCCCGGGCTCCATCATGGGCATTTTTGTGGTGCAGGGCGCTATGGTGGGGGTGATTGGCACGCTGGTGGGCCTGGCGCTGGGTTTGGGCGTGGCTTTCAATATTGATGTGATCGTGCCCGCCTTGGAACAGGCGCTGGGGGCGACCTTTTTGCCGCGCGATGTGTATCTGATCAGCCGCATGCCGAGTGATCCGCAGCAGGCCGACATTGTGCCGATCGCGCTGATTTCCTTGGTGTTGGCCTTTTTGGCCACGCTGTACCCGAGCTGGCGCGCCTCCAGAGTCAACCCGGCGGAGGCGCTGCGTTATGAATGAAGTGGTCTTGAGCGCCCGCGGGCTGACGAAGCGGTTCAACGAAGGCCGCCTGGATGTGACGGTGTTGCAAGGCGTGGATCTGGACGTGTATGCCGGCCAGACGCTGGCGATTGTCGGCGCCTCAGGCTCGGGCAAAAGCACCTTGTTGCATTTGCTGGGCGGGCTCGATGCGCCCACCAGTGGCTCTGTCACCCTTTTGGGGCAGGACCTGGCCCACCAAAGTGCCGCGCAGCAGGGGCGTTTGCGCAACCAGCATCTGGGTTTTGTCTACCAGTTTCACCATTTGCTGGCTGAGTTCAGTGCCTTGGAAAACGTGGCCATGCCCTTGTGGATTCGGCGTGTCGACCGCGCCCAGGCGGCGCAAGT
>JAIFMR010000072.1:3011-5595 GCA_020048255.1 Rhodoferax sp.
GAGCGCCAGCGTGTCGCGATTGCCCGTGCCCTGGTGACGCAGCCGGCCTGTGTGCTGGCCGATGAACCCACCGGCAATCTGGACCGCAGCACGGCGCAAGCGGTGTTTGACCTGATGCTGGAACTGGCGCGAACCCAGGGCACGGCCTTTGTGGTGGTGACCCACGACACGGCGCTGGCGGCACGCTGCGCCAATCAGTTGACGCTGGTGCAGGGACGTTTGGCAACCAGCCTGGCCGATTAAAGATTTTTAATGTTGGAGTGAATGTCATGACCGTGTTATGGAACCCAAGCTATGAGATTGGCAATGCGGCGGTGGATGCCTCGGCCAAGGCGCTGTTTGACTTGACGCAGCAGTTGGCGACAACGGACGACTGGTCCGCCACCCGACAACTGATCGTCAACCTGTACAAAGAGGCGCGCAGCCACTTTGCCCTGGAAGAGGCTTTGATGCAGCAATGCGCTTACCCGGCCTTGGCAGAGCACGCGGCACAACACCAGGCCCTTCTGGGGCGACTGGAAGACCGCAGCATGGACGTGGGCAAGGGCCACATGAACAAAAAAGTCATCGTGGCGGTCATGGCAGACTGGGCCCAGACCCATGTCACCCAGGACGACGCTGCGCTGGCGCAATTTATCCAACAAGCGGCCTGAAGTGCTGTAATTGCTGTGCGCTGGGTTGACACCCACTGTCATCTGAATGCAGCAGAGTTTGGGCCTCTAGACCAGGCGGTACGGGCGCAGGCTGCTATTAATAATGTGGTGCACTGCGTCTTGCCAGCGGTGCAGGTGAGTGACTTTGAGGTGGTGCGCGCCCTGGCCCACGCGGGGTCTGACAGCTACGCTTTGGGCATTCACCCGCTGCGCGTCCGATCTGCCACAGATGACGACCTGGCACAGCTAGATGCCGCACTCATGCAGCACGCCAGCGACCCGCGCCTGGTGGCGGTGGGTGAAATCGGCCTGGATTTCTTTGACCCGGACTTGTGCGTGAGCCCGTGGCGTGAACGTCAAACCTATTTTTACCAAGAGCAACTCAAGCTGGCGCAGCGCCACGGTTTGCCGGTGATTTTGCATTCGCGCCGATCGGTCGACCAGGTGCTGCAAGGCTTGCGCCGTGTGGCAGGTGCTGGTGGCCGCTGGCACGGCATCGCCCACGCGTTCAATGGCAGTCTGCAGCAGGCACAAGCGCTGATAGACCTGGGCCTCAAGCTGGGCTTTGGCGGTGCGGTGACCTTTGAGCGCGCCCAACAACTGCGGCGCTTGGCGGTGAGTTTGCCGCTGGAGGGCATCGTGCTGGAGACCGACGCCCCCGACATGCCGCCGCACTGGCTATACACCACGGCAGAACAACGCGCGGCGGGTCAATCGCAAGGCCTCAACACCCCGGCCGAGTTGCCACGCATTGGTGCGGTGGTGGCGGCGTTGCGGGGCATGGCGGTGGAAGAACTAGCAGAAGTCACCACGCACAATGCCATGGCGGCCTTGCCACGTTTGCGTCCACTGTTGGCCACCACGAATCCTCCAGGCAACCCTTCCACAATCAATACACAAGCACCATGACACTTGCAAGCCCCTCAGACATGACCGAAGCCCAGGCCGTCGCCCATATCCTGGCTCACTGCCGAACCGTGGCGGTGGTGGGTTTGTCGCCCAAGGCGCACCGTGAAAGTTACGGTGTGGCCCGCTACATGCAAGCCCAGGGTTGGCGCATCGTGCCGATCAACCCAGTGGCGGCAGCAAGTGGTGAGAAGATTTTGGGTGAGACGGTGTACGCCACGCTCTCTGAGGCGGCGCAGCATCATCAACTGGACCTGGTGAACGTTTTTCGCAACAGCGAAGACGTGCCGCCGGTGGTCGATGAAGCCATGGCCCTGGGTTTGCCGGCCATTTGGCTGCAGCTGGGCATTGCCCACAACGCTGCTTTGGCGCGCGCCAAGGCGGCAGGCATGGTGGCAGTGCAAAACCGCTGCCTGAAGGTGGATCACGCATGGCTGGGGTTGTCCTGAGGGGCGCTGCATTGCGGTATTCAACGGCCGGCTTGTGGTGTTGAATGGCACTGTTATGGTGTTGCACGGCTCTGTTGTGGTGCTGAACGGCATGGCGACTGGGTCAGGCGCATGCGGTTTTGGATCGGAATCACGCGCGGGGTGAGGGCGGTGGTGTGCCAAGTCCAGGGGACGCACGCATTCCGACCCAAAGCCCGGTCGCCTGACCCAGCCACCCTGCCTTACGGCGCTTGGATAAGAACGAAATTGCCGAGGGTGCAAGTCTCATCATGGCTGATGAGCTTCGGAGATTGACCATCCGCGTTCCAACAGTCTCGAGGTGTGGTGACTGGGTCAGGCGACCGGGCTTTGGAGTGCAAGGCGCGCGTCCCCTGGACGTCGCGTACTTGTTCATGTCACCCCGCGTGTGATTGCGCTCCAAAACCGCATGCGCCTGACCCAGTCGCCGCGCCGGACGCCGTCACTGATGTCTCAATAGTCAGGATTCACCCGCACCACTCAGGATTCGCCGCCACGTCAATTTGAATTTGACCACCCAGCTTGTAGGACTGCTCAAGTGATTGGGGATAATCCCTG
>JAIFMR010000158.1 GCA_020048255.1 Rhodoferax sp.
ATCGGCCGGGAAATCTGGCCAACTCAAACTGCGACAATTCTCGTATGAAAATCAATCAACAATGCGTGGCTGCTTTAAGCTGGACGCTCACCGACACTCTGGGCGAAGAATTGGACGTCCTCGACGAGCCAGTCGAATTTCTGATCGGTGGCGACGATTTGTTTCTTGTCATTGAAGCCGCCCTCCAGGGCTGCGGCGCCGGCAGTACGGTCAATTTGCAAATCGAGCCGGAACAAGGTTTTGGTGAATACAACGAGCAACTGGTATTTTTGGAACCTCGTGAGCTGTTCCCACCCGAGTTGGAGGAAGGCATGACATTTGATGGCACGGCACTGCCCGAGGGCTGTGGGTCAGACGAACCACGAGATGCCATCTATACCGTGACCGACATCTATCCCGACCACGTGGTGCTCGACGGCAATCACCCGCTGGCGGGCATTGCCCTACGCTTGAAGCTCAATGTGCGTGCTGTGCGCGAGGCGACCGAAGCGGAAATTGGCAGCGGCACCGCAGGCACAGGATTTTTTAAACTCGCCCCCCTGCACAGCCTAAACTCGGGCAGCGAGACTCTGCATTAAGGCCACGGGACTTACAGGTCGGGGCTCACAGGTCATGCCTTGCCGGTCGACCCATAGCCGCCCTCGCCGCGTTCACTGGCCGGAAATTCATCGACCACGTTGAACTGTGCCTGCATCACCGGCACCACCATCAGTTGCGCTATGCGCTCCATCGGCTCGATGGTGAAGGCGGTGTCGCTGCGGTTCCAGGCGCTCACCATCAATTGCCCTTGGTAATCACTGTCAATCAAGCCAACCAGATTCCCCAACACGATGCCGTGTTTGTGACCCAGCCCTGAGCGAGGCAGGATCAGGGCGGCGTAGCCTGGGTCTTTGAGATATATGGCAATCCCGGTGGGCACCAAATGCCAGGCGTTGGCCTGCAAGGTCAACGGTTCGTGCAAACAAGCCCGCAAATCCAGGCCGGCACTGCCCGGTGTGGCATAGGCTGGCAACTGGTCTGCCATGCGGGGGTCGATGATCTTGATGTCGATACTCAGCATAATCAGGCTCCAGCCCTTGTTCTCGTTGCGATATCTGCTATTAATTGACGAGCTAATGACAATTTGCTGTCGCGTGGAAGTTCCCGACTGCAGTGCGCATCAACCAACAGCAAAGCGTTGTCATCTTGTCCAAAAGTGGCCGGGCCAATGTTGCCCACCAACAAGGGCACACCTTTGCGCAGTCGCTTGGCTTGCGCATTCGCCAGCAAGTCGTGGCTCTCGGCGGCAAAACCAACACAAAACAAGGCGCCGCTGATGGCCCGGGGTGATTGCGCCACGGTGGCCAGGATGTCGGTGTTTTCCACAAAGCTCAATGCCGGCGCTTGACCACTGCCGTCCTTCTTGATCTTCCGATCGGCCGCATGATCGGGTCGCCAGTCAGCCACTGCCGCAGTAGCTATAAATATACTAGCTGTCTGCGAATTATCCGTAACGGCTTTGAGCATATTTGATGCTGAACGCACATCGACCCGCTGCACGCCACGCGGTGTCGCCAAACTCACCGGACCGGCCACCAGAGTCACCTCAGCTCCAGCCTCCCGTGCAGCGCGCGCAATGGCAAAACCCATCTTGCCACTGGACAGGTTGGTGATGCCGCGTACCGGGTCAATGGCCTCATACGTCGGTCCGGCGGTCACCAGCACGTGTTGCCCGGCCAGCACCTTGGGCTGAAAAAACGCCACAACGTCGTCGAGCAACTCCTGTGGCTCCAGCATGCGCCCATCACCGGTTTCGCCACACGCCTGGTCACCCGCCCCCACACCCAGCACAAGCGCTCCGTCTGCCGCCACCTGCGCCAGATTGCGCTGGGTGGCCGGATGTGCCCACATCTCGCGGTTCATAGCCGGGGCGATCAGCAAATGCACAGCGTCTGCCGGTCGCGGCAGACATATCAGGCTGAGCAGCTCATCGGCCCTGCCCTGCGCCAGCTTGGCAATGAAATCCGCACTACAAGGCGCCAACAACATGGCATCGGCTTCGCGGCTCAAATTGATGTGGGCCATGTTGTTGGCCGCACGCGCGTCCCACTGCGAACCGTACACCACACGCTGGCTTAAGGCCTGCATCGTCACCGGTGTGATGAACTGCTCGGCCGCCGCCGTCATGACCACTTGAACGGTGGCGCCGGCCTTGATTAACAGCCGGCACAACTCGGCCGACTTGTAGCAGGCGATGCCGCCCGTGAGACCCAAAACGATGTGTTTTCCAGCTAAATCTTTCATGCGCCGCAATGTAACAGAGCGCTACGGGTGGCGACACCGGCGGCATGGGCGCGGCCCCTATAATCCTTTTTTACCAGCTCCTTGAGCGTGCAGCTCCCCTTGACATGACCAAATTTGTCTTCGTCACCGGCGGTGTGGTGTCTTCCCTGGGCAAGGGAATCGCCTCCGCCTCTCTCGCCGCGATCCTCGAATCGCGCGGCCTCAAAGTCACTTTGATCAAGCTTGACCCTTATTTGAATGTCGATCCCGGCACCATGTCGCCGTTTCAGCATGGTGAAGTGTTTGTGACCGACGATGGCGCTGAAACCGACTTGGACCTGGGCCACTATGAGCGTTTCATTGAGACGCGCATGAAAAAGGCCAACAATTTCACCACCGGCCAGATTTACAAAAGCGTGCTCGAGAAAGAGCGTCGGGGTGACTACCTGGGCAAAACCGTGCAGGTCATTCCGCATGTCACCAATGAGATCCAGGATTTCATCAAACGGGGTGCCGGTTTTGGCACCCCTGAGGCGGTGGATGTTGCGATTGTCGAAATTGGCGGCACCGTGGGTGACATCGAGTCGCTGCCGTTTCTGGAAGCCGTGCGTCAACTCAGTCTGCAACTGGGGCCCAACAACAGTGCCTTTGTGCACCTGAGCTATGTGCCCTGGATTGCCGCAGCCGGTGAACTCAAGACCAAACCCACCCAGCACACCGCCAAGCAGTTGCGCGAAATCGGCATTCAGGCCGACGCTTTGTTGTGCCGCGCAGACCGTCCGATACCCGACGAAGAGCGGCAAAAGATTTCGCTGTTTTCCAATGTGCCGGCCTGGGGCGTGATCTCGATGTGGGACGTGGACACCATCTACAAGGTGCCGCGCATGTTGCATGAACAAGGCTTGGACGGCCTGATTTGCGACAAACTGCGGCTGAACACGCCACCCGCAAATCTGAAACGCTGGGACGACTTGGTGTTTGAAACGGCGCACCCGCAGGGCGAGGTCAACATCGCCATGGTGGGCAAATATGTGGAGTTAAGTGACAGCTACAAGTCACTCAACGAAGCGCTGCGTCATGCTGGCATGAAGAACCATGTGCGGGTCAAAATCCAGTACATCGAGTCTGAAACCATCACGCCTGAAAGCGTGGCCCAGTTGGCTAAGTTCGATGCGATTCTGGTGCCGGGCGGCTTTGGTGTGCGCGGGGTCGAAGGCAAAATTTGCGCAGCGCAGTACGCCCGCGAGCACAAAGTGCCGTATCTGGGTATTTGCCTAGGTATGCAAGTGGCCACCATCGAATTCGCCCGTCACGTGGCGGGTTTGAAAGATGCCAACAGCACCGAATTTGCCCCGCAGTGCTCCAACCCGGTGATCGCCCTGATCACCGAATGGAAGGACGAAGATGGCAGCATCAAAATTCGCAGTGAAGAGTCGGATCTGGGCGGCACCATGCGCCTGGGCGCTCAAAGTTCAGACGTCGCCAAAAACACGCTGGCACACAAGATTTATGGCGATGTGGTGACCGAGCGGCACCGCCATCGCTTTGAGGCCAACGTCAATTATCTGGAGCAACTGCGCGAAGCCGGTCTGGTGATCTCGGCGCTGACCCAGCGCGAACATCTGACCGAAATTGTCGAGCTGCCGCAGAGCGTGCACCCTTGGTTCATCGGTGTCCAGTTTCACCCTGAATTCAAATCCACCCCCTGGAACGGCCACCCGCTGTTCAATGCCTTCATACGCGCGGCGCTGGACAACCAGATTGCACAAAGCACTACGAAAGCCATTGCCTGATGAAACTGTGCGGTTTTGACATTGGTTTACAGCAGCCGTTTTTCCTGATTGCCGGCCCGTGCGTGATTGAGTCCGAGCAACTGCAGATGGACACCGCGGGCACCTTGAAGGAAATCACGGCAAGCCTGGGCATTCCATTCATTTTTAAAAGCAGTTTTGACAAGGCCAACCGGTCGAGTGGCAGCACCTTCCGCGGCCCGGGCATCGACAAAGGCTTGGAGATTCTGGCCAAAGTCAAACGTGAACTACGTTTGCCGGTGCTGACCGACATCCACGATGAAGACCAGATTGCCCAAGTGGCCAGCGTGGTGGATGTGCTGCAAACCCCGGCTTTTCTGTGCCGCCAGACTGACTTCATCCGTGCCGTGGCGCAAAGTGGTTTGCCGGTCAATATCAAGAAAGGCCAGTTTCTGGCACCCGGTGACATGAAAAACGTCATCGACAAAGCCCGTGCCGCGGCGCGTGAAGTGGGTCTGCCAGAAGATAACTTCATGGCCTGCGAGCGCGGGGTCAGTTTTGGCTACAACAACTTGGTGAGCGACATGCGCTCGCTGGCCATCATGCGTGACACCGGTGCACCCGTGGTGTTTGATGCAACGCACTCGGTGCAATTGCCTGGAGGACTGGGCGGCAGCAGCGGCGGGCAGCGTGAGATGGTGCCGGTGCTGGCCCGCGCCGCCGTGGCGGTGGGGGTCGCCGGTTTGTTCATGGAAACCCATCCGAACCCGGATCAAGCCATGAGTGACGGCCCGAACGCCGTGCCGCTCAAACACATGAAGGCGCT
Organism: Rhodoferax sp.; assembly: GCA_020048255.1. GTDB lineage: Bacteria > Pseudomonadota > Gammaproteobacteria > Burkholderiales > Burkholderiaceae_C > Rhodoferax. Next base: position 4,840 of record JAIFMR010000158.1, read on the forward strand.
GTTGGAGACCCTGCTGGCGCTGGATCAGGTCACCAAAAAGCAAGGGTTTTTGGAACAAAATTTTGCAAGCTGACCTGTCAGACTTGCTCGCGTATCCATTTTTACTTTAACTACTGAAAGAAGCCAATGAGTGCAATCGTAGACATCGTAGGTCGTGAAATTCTGGACTCCCGTGGCAACCCCACGGTGGAGTGCGATGTGTTGCTGGAAAGCGGCACCATGGGCCGTGCGGCCGTGCCAAGTGGTGCTTCGACCGGTAGCCGCGAAGCCATCGAGCTGCGTGACGGCGACAAAACCCGCTATCTGGGCAAGGGTGTGCTGAAAGCCGTTGAGCACATCAACACCGAAATTTCTGAGGCCGTCCTGGGCCTGGATGCCTCGGAACAAGCCTTTCTGGACAAGACCCTGATCGACCTGGACGGCACCGAGAACAAGTCGCGCCTGGGTGCCAACGCCATGTTGGCCGTATCGATGGCGGTGGCTCGTGCTGCGGCCGAAGAGTCCGGCCTGCCGCTGTACCGCTACTTTGGCGGCATGGGCGGCATGCAAATGCCTGTGCCGATGATGAACGTGATCAACGGCGGCGAGCACGCCAACAACAACCTCGATATTCAAGAGTTCATGATTATTCCGGTGGGTGCGCCGTCTTTCCGTGAAGCCCTGCGCTACGGCGCGGAAGTGTTTCATGCCTTGAAGAAAATCCTGCACGACAAGGGTATCAGCACCGCAGTGGGTGACGAAGGGGGTTTCGCTCCCAAGGTCGAAGGTGGCCATGAAGCCGCTATCCAGCTGATTTTGCAGGCCATTGACAAAGCAGGTTTTGTCGCCGGCGAACACATCGCCCTGGGGCTGGACTGCGCAGCGAGCGAGTTTTACAAGGACGGCAAGTACCACCTCGAAGGGGAAGGCATGGTCTTGAGTGCAGAGGAGTGGACCGATATGCTGGCCACCTGGGTCGACAAGTACCCCATCATCAGCATCGAAGACGGCATGGCAGAAGGCGACTGGGATGGCTGGAAGGTTCTTACCGACCGTCTGGGCAAAAACGTGCAGATCGTCGGCGACGACTTGTTTGTGACCAATACCAAGATCTTCAAGGAAGGCATTGACAAGGGCATTGCCAACTCGATCCTGATCAAGATCAACCAGATTGGCACCTTGACCGAGACTTTTGCTGCCATCGAGATGGCCAAGCGCGCCGGTTACACCGCTGTCATCAGCCACCGCTCGGGCGAAACCGAAGACTCGACCATTGCCGACATCGCCGTGGGCATGAACGCCGGTCAAATCAAAACGGGGTCGCTCAGCCGCTCGGACCGTATGGCCAAGTACAACCAATTGTTGCGCATCGAAGAAGACCTCGGTGATGTCGCCAGCTACCCTGGTCGTGCGGCGTTTTATAACTTGCGTTAATCCCCATGCGCCACCGAGTTGTCCCGGCCGTTTTAATCACATTGCTGGTGGTGATACACGCCCAGCTGTGGTTCGGTCGTGGCAGCTTGTCCAATGTTGCCCAACTGCGGACAGCGCTCAATGAGCAAAACCAGCAGAATCTGCTGGCTGTGCAACGCAATAACCAACTCGAAGCCGAGGTCCGCGACCTCAAAGAAGGCCTGGACATGGTTGAAGAACAAGCCCGACGAGAGTTGGGCATGATCAAAGCCAATGAAATTTATGTGCAAATTTCGCGCTGACGGTCCGTTGAGTTCTTTTTGAGTCCATTCTTGCCGCACACCACCCGGTGGCGGCTCTAGAATACAGACTGTCTGTCTTGCTCGCCGGGCTTTATATTTTCTTGAACCAATGCTCATTGAGCCAGGGCTTGGAATATCGTGACAGCGGCGTGATCATCTCGCGTTAGATGAACCCAAGCTTTCTCTGACCTCGCCCACCTGAACCCCGGTTCAGGATGCGGGTTCGGTGGCAAGGCAGACACCTTCTCGCTCCAGACCCATGCACTTTGAACCCTCCCTGATTCTGACTCTTATCCTGCTCGGACTGGCCACAGGCTTCCTAGCGGGTCTCTTGGGCATTGGCGGCGGAATGATCATGGTGCCGTTCATGACAGCCATTCTTTCCGGGCAAGGTGTCGTCTCTGAACTCGCCATCAAAATGGCCATCGCCACGTCGATGGCCACCATTATGTTCACCTCTGTGTCCAGTGTTCGCGCCCATCAAAAGCGGGGGGCTATCCGCTGGGATCTGGTCAAAGGGCTGGCACCAGGCATCGTTTTGGGGTCAATCGTCGCCAGCATGGGCGTCTTCTCGGTCCTCAAGGGCTCAGCGCTGGCCTTGTTTTTTGCTGTATTTGTGAGCTTTTCTGCCACCCAGATGTTTCTTGATAAAAAGCCGGCCCCCACCCGGTCGATACCCGGTCCTGCTGGACTACTTGGCGCTGGGTCCGTCGTCGGGTTTTTGTCCGGTTTGGTGGGCGCTGGCGGTGGGTTTATCAGCGTGCCCTTCATGACCTGGTGCAACGTGGCGATTCATAATGCCGTGGCCACGTCGGCGGCGCTGGGTTTCCCCATTGCTTTGGCCAACGCCCTGGGTTATGCGGTCAGTGGCCTGGGCTTGACCCATTTGCCAACTTACTCCCTAGGTTATATCTGGCTTCCGGGTTTGGTCGTGATTGCCAGCTGCAGCGTCATGACCGCGCCTGTGGGTGCCGCTGCGGCACACAAACTCCCGGTGAAACGACTGAAAAGAATTTTTGCGAGCATTTTGTTTTTTCTGGCAGGCTATATGTTTTACCGTGGGCTCAGTGCTTGAGTGGTGCAACAAGGTCCAAACACATGCTCAGAACACCGTCGTTTGAAGTGACGCACTCATAAAAAAACCCACCGCAAGGGTGGGTTTTTTGGAGATCTGAACTCAGCGAGTCAGATTTACGCTTTCTTGGCGTATGCGCTGCACCAGCCTTTGGCTGTGACTTCCTTACCTGCAAACAGGGGGCAACCGCCAGAAGTAGAGCCCGCTTTGCCTTGATACAGAGCACAGTTGCTGCAGTTTTGAGCAGCAGTATGTTTAGGGTACTTGGCGGCGTCAGCCTTGGCGGTATCGGCCACGTAACCCAGACCCTTGGCATTGGCATCTGTCTCAGCGACCATAGGAGCTGCAGCCATTGCCGCGCCCGAAGCCAATACGCTTGTACCGATAACCGATTGCAAAATGAATACGCGACGATTTGTCATTGATATGTTCCTAAGTGGTTGATACGAACTGCGGCTGTCACACCTTGATTGCAGCTGCATCCCGTATTGTCCATGTACCGGTGAAAAAAGTCACTGCTTTGACTCAATACCCTATTAAATAAGTCAGATGTGAATAAAACCAAACACTTTCACATCGTCCCGCCAACGTGCCGCACAAACGCCAGCTTGAGCTCATCGATGCTTTTTTGATCCAGACGATTCCCCACCTGAGAAACGACGCGCCCGGCGCATTGGTTGGCCAGCCAGGCCGCTTGCGCATGGTCATAGCCATGGGTCACCGCGTACAAAAAGGCACCCGCAAACATGTCACCTGCGCCGTTGGTGTCAACGGCCTTGACCTTTGCCGCAGGCACATCGGTTTGGGCGCCCCCCTCCAGCACCACACAACCTTTGGCGCTGCGCGTCACGCACACCACACGGGCCTGCGCACTGAGTTGCTGACAAATTTGCTCAAAGTCTTCATTGCCACACCACACCTGGGCTTCTTCTTCGTTGCAAAACAGGTAGTCCAGTGTGCCAGTTTCAGCATCGCCGACCATAGCATCCAGCCCGGGGCGGCAAAAATTGATCATGGTCATGTCACTCAAGGTGGTGGCCAGCGCCACACCCGCCTCCCTGGCGATTGCCCGGCCTTTCAGGGCAGCATCCAGCCCGGTGGGTGACGCCGCCAAATAGCCCTCCATGTAGTACACCTTGGATTTGACGATGTCATGCGGCTGCAGTGCGGTGGCGTCGATGTCTGCGGTGGCACCCAAAAAAGTGCTCATGCTGCGCTCTGCGTCTGGTGTGACCATGACCATGCAAATACCAGTCTGTCCCTCTGGCGCCTTGGTATGCGTGAGGTTGGTTGCCACACCATGCGCCAACAGGTCCTGTGTATAGAAATCGCCCAACTCATCGTCCGCCACACGGCAAGAATAAAACGCGTGCCCGCCCAACTGAGCCACTGCCACCACCGTGTTGCCGGCCGACCCACCCCCAGTGCGGTGCGCTTCGATGCCATGAACGTGTTTGAGCAGTTCTGCACGGCGCTGAGCGTCAATCAAGGTCATGTGCCGCTTGGCCACGCCGGCAGCCAGCAGCTGCGCGTCGGTCAACTGGTATTCAGAATCTACCAGCGCGTTGCCAATGGCATAGACATCGTGATGACTCATGCTCATTGCTCCACAAACGCGCGTTCGACCACAAAGTCACCTTGTTTGGTGGTGTTGCCTTCCAGAAAGCCACGTTTTTCCAGAATTTCCTTCAGGTCTTTCAGCAACGCCGGACTGCCACACATCATGGCGCGGTCGGTAGCGGGGTCAAACTTGGGTAGGCCCAGGTCGATTTGCAACTTGCCGGACTGGATCAGGTCGGTGATGCGGCCCCGGTTTTTGAAGGGCTCGCGCGTGACCGTCGGGTAATACAGCATTTGGGCGCTGACCAGTTCACCCAGAAATTCGTGTTTGGGCAGGTCGACCGTCAGGTACTCGTAGTAGGCGAGTTCGGCCACCTGGCGCACGCCGTGCACCAGGATGACTTTTTCAAACTTCTCATAGGTGTCGGGGTCGCGCACAATGCTCAAAAAAGGCGCTAGGCCGGTGCCCGTGCCAAACAGATACAGATTTTTGCCTGGCAGCAGGTAGTCAATCAGCAGCGTGCCTGTGGGCTTTTTGCCCACCACAATTTGGTCGCCCACCTTAATGTGCTGCAGTTTGGACGTGAGTGGGCCGTCCTGCACCTTGATGCTCAAAAATTCCAGGTGATCTTCGTAGTTGGCGCTGACGATGCTGTACGCGCGCAGCAGAGGTTTACCCCCCTCCTGGCGCAACCCAATCATGGTGAAGTGACCATTGGAAAAACGCAGCGCGGTGTCGCGGGTTGTGGTGAAGCTGAACAGCCGGTCTGTCCAATGGTGGACACTCAAAACTGTTTCATTTAAAAATGCACTCATGACTGGCCTTAAAGTGAGATCGGTGAAGCTTGCAGAGTCTAAAACACAGGGAATTTTCTACCCTGACAATTCTCAACCCTCAAAAAAAATATATGACAAATAAGCCTGCAGCCCACATCACTAATGGGCTAATAGCTATCAATGCAGAAGCGTCAGAGCTTGGGTGACACCCAACCCGCCACGCTGGCCAAGGCCACATCGAGCTTGCCGGGTTCGGTGCCACCGGCCATGGCCATATCCGGTTTGCCGCCCCCCTTGCCGCCCACTTGCGCGGCCACAAAGTTGACCAACTCACCCGCTTTGACTTTGGCCGTGGTGTCCGCAGTGACACCCACCGCAATTTGCACCTTGCCTCCATCGACCACGCCCAGCACGATGACCGCTGTTTTCAGCTTGTCCTTGAGCTTGTCCATGGTGTCGCGCAGTGTTTTGACATCTGCACCCTCCAGGCGCGCCACCAGCAGTTTCACGCCGTGAATGTCTTGCGCCTGAGTCACCAGATCATCACCCTGGCTGGAAGCCAACTTGCCTTTCAGAGCTGAAACCTCTTTTTCCAGTGCCTTGACATGCTCCAGCACCGAGGCCATGCGGTCCTTGACCTCGGCCACCGGGGCTTTCAATACGTGGGCGACATGGCCTACCGTGTCCTCCAGGTGCTGCAGGTAAGTCAGTGCATTGACACCCGTGACCGCCTCAATCCGGCGCACCCCCGAGGCCACGCCGCTTTCCGCCACCACCTTAAAGAGGCCAATATCACCCGCGCGCTGCACGTGGGTACCACCGCACAGTTCGCGGCTGCTGCCAACGTCCAGCACACGAACCGACTCGCCGTACTTTTCACCAAACAACATCATGGCGCCCGTCTTTTGAGCCGATTCGATGTCCATCACACGCGCCTGAGTTGCAGCGTTCTCCAGAATTTCGGCGTTCACGCGGGCTTCAATCTCGCGGATTTCCGCGTCGGTCACAGGGGCGTTGTGGGCAAAGTCAAAACGCGTGCGCTCGGGGTTCACCAAGCTGCCCTTTTGCTGCACATGACTGCCCAACACTTCACGCAGTGCCTTGTGCATCAAGTGCGTCACCGAGTGGTTACGTTGGGTGGCTGCGCGCAGCGATGAGTTGACGTGCGCCGTCACGCCATCCCCCACCTTGATCTCGCCCGTTTTCAGGGTCCCGTGGTGGCCAAACACATCGGCCTTGATCTTTTGGGTGTCAGCCACCTCAAACAGCGCATGATCCGAAAAGATCGCGCCGGCGTCACCAACCTGCCCACCGCTCTCGCTGTAAAACGGTGTTTTAGACAGCACCAAGACAGCATCTTGACCGGCTTGGAGCTCA